>CANGZX010000140.1 GCA_947458775.1 Sphingobacteriaceae bacterium
ACTTAGCTACTTTAAAAAAGAGATAAATATGGCAATTGATATAGCGTTAAACCAAGCCCCTGTTGGGTTAGATAGTTTATTAGAGGATGACGAGGCTAATGCCGCTCCTGATATTGAGATAGAAATTGAAGACCCTGAAGCTGTTAAACTTTCTGCTGACGGTGTAACGCTACTAGAAATAGAAAAAGGCGAAGAGGAAGATGATGACTTTGGCGCTAACCTAGCTGAGTATATTAGTGAAGAAACTTTACAAGAACTAGCTAGTGATTTAATTGAAGAGTTTGACGAGGACATTGCTTCCCGTAAAGACTGGATACAGACTTATGTAGATGGCTTAGAGTTACTAGGTCTAAAGATTGAAGAAAGAAGTGAACCGTGGGAAGGGGCGTGTGGTGTCTATCACCCTATTTTGGCGGAAGCACTTGTTAAGTTCCAAGCAGAAACTATGATGTCTATGTTCCCAGCGGCTGGTCCTGTAAAGACCCAGATTGTTGGTAAGGAAACCCCTGAGAAGAAAGATGCTGCTGTACGAGTCCAAGATGATATGAACTATCAGCTGATGGATGTTATGAAAGAGTACCGTCCTGAGCATGAGCGCATGTTATGGGGATTAGGCTTAGCTGGTAATGCGTTTAAGAAAGTTTACTTTGACCCACATTTAGACCGTCAAGTAAGTATGTTCATTCCCGCAGAAGACTTAGTTGTTCCTTACGGGGCTTCTAATTTGGAAAGCGCACCTCGTGTAACTCACGTTATGCGTAAAACTCAGAATGAACTAAAGCGCCTACAACACGCTAATTTTTATTTAGATATTGACTTAGGCGACCCAGTCAATGTGTTAGATGAGGTAGAGAAGCGGATTGCTGAGAAGCTTGGATTTAGAGCTACAACAGATGACCGCTACAAACTTCTTGAAATGCACGTTGACTTGGACCTAGAAGGTTATGAACATGAGGATGAAGAGACAGGAAAGCCCACAGGGATTGCTCTTCCTTATGTTGTAACTATTGAGAAAGGGACTTCTAATGTTCTATCTATTAGACGCAATTGGGAAAAAGGTGACAAGAATTGTCAAAAGCGACAGCATTTTGTCCATTATGGTTATGTTCCGGGGTTTGGTTTTTACTGTTTTGGCCTCATTCACCTTATCGGCGCTTTTGCTAAGTCTGGTACTTCCCTTATACGTCAACTTGTTGACGCTGGAACCCTATCCAACTTGCCGGGTGGCTTTAAAACCCGTGGGTTGCGAGTCAAAGGTGATGACACACCGATAAGTCCGGGTGAGTTTAGAGACGTAGATGTACCTAGCGGAAGCATTAAAGACAACTTATTGCCGCTTCCATACAAAGAACCAAGTCAGGTTTTGTATAGTTTATTAGGAACAATCGTAGAAGAAGGGCGTAGATTTGCTAATACAGCTGATTTACAGATTTCTGACATGTCTGCAGCAGCTCCTGTAGGTACAACTCTAGCTATTTTAGAGCGTACTTTAAAGGTAATGTCCGCTGTTCAAGCCCGTATTTACTACTCTATGCAGCAAGAATTAGGGCTTTTGAAGGAAATTATTGCAGAAAATTGCCCTGAAAAATTGGCCGAACGCATAGAAAAAGCAGAAAAAGAGTTAAAATATGTCAGCAAATTTGATGTCATTTTGCAGAATAACGATTTGCAACTAGCTTGTACGGAAGCCGAACAATTGGTTCGGGATTTTCTGGCCAACTAATTCTTGTAACACAGCTATGAAAATTGGTTTATTCTTTGGTTCTTTTAATCCTATACATGCTGGGCATTTAATTATTGCCAATTACATGGCTACGTATACGGGCCTCGATCAGGTTTGGTTGGTAGTATCGCCACACAATCCCTTAAAAGAGAAAGAGAGCCTAGTACATACCTACGATCGGCTAGAAATGGTGCGCTTGGCAATAGACGATACCGAGAATTTACGAGTTTGCGATGTGGAGTTTCAATTGCCAAAACCTTCTTATACCATTGATACGCTCACGCATTTAAAAGCAAAATATCCAGAACACAATTTCAACTTAATTATGGGCTCCGATAATTTGGCCTCCCTAAAAAAGTGGAAAAATTATGAGATTTTGCTTCGCGATTACCATATCATGGTCTATCCACGCCGGGGAACCGAGCTACCCGAATTAGCTACGCATCCTTCGGTAAGTATAACCGAAACGCCTATTATGGAATTGTCGGCTACCTTTATTCGCCAAGCTATTAAAGACAAAAAGAGCATTCGTTTTTTTGTTCCCGATTCGGTTATTGAATTTATAGAAAGTAAAAGTTTATATAGCTAGAAATGGCCAAAGCAGGAACTATTCTAAAATTAAAACTACCCACCGACCCGCTGTGGGTAAAAAATGTAGTAGAAAGTAATATCGAAGAAATATTGATTGATCATGCTTTTTGCGAACAAAAAGCCGCTACTAATGCCATTACCATTATTGTTCAAAATCCGAATTTATCTGATTTGGTAAACGAAATGGCCCTATTGGCGCAAGAAGAAATGGAGCATTTTAAACGGGTGCACGATATTATTTTGGCCCGTGGCTTTGTATTGGGCAAAGAACGTAGAGATCATTACGTAAACGAATTGTTTCAGTTTTTAGTAAAAGGCGGTAGTCGCGAACAGCAATTGGTAGATCGCTTGCTATTTTCGGCCATGATTGAAGCCCGCAGTTGCGAACGTTTTAAAGTGATGTCGGAGCATATAAACGATGCGGAATTAGCAGCTTTTTACCACGAACTGATGATTAGCGAAGCTGGACATTACACCATGTTTTTACGCATGGCTAAAAAATATGCCGGAAGCATTGATGTGGACAAACGTTGGCAAGATTTTTTAACCTACGAAGCTGGGGTCATTCAACGTTACGGCAAATCAGAAACCATTCACGGTTAATTAGCCTCGTTTGTAAAGCAGAAAAATAGTTGGCTTTTTGTGTAAATCGGGTACTTGGGTTTTCCATTCGGCCACTGTTTTGGTTTTTATAAACTCTTCGGCCGAGGTAAGATTGCAAGCAATACAAAGTAGCGTTTGCGGGTGGCAGCTTCTCAATATTTCGTCTACTACTTGATTGTTGCGAAAAGGTGTTTCAATAAATAACTGGGTTTGGTTTAAGCGTTCGGCCAAGCCCTCTAATTCTTTTATACGCTTGGCTCTTGCCCCTCTATCAATAGGAAGATAGCCCTGAAAGGCAAAGCTTTGCCCGTTAAAGCCCGAACCCATGAGGGCTAACAAAATAGAACTTGGGCCCACTAGCGGTACTACTTCTATGCCTAATCGGTGAGCTTCGGCAACCAGTTCGGCACCGGGATCGGCTACACCGGGGCAGCCAGCTTCACTCATTAAGCCTACATCGTTTCCGGCTTTTATGGCTTTAAAATAAGATGCCAATTGCTGCTTATTGCTTCGTTTATCGAACACCAAAATATCCAATTCGCTTTGAGGTGTTTTAAGGCCCATGTATTTTAGCCAACGCCGAGCAGTTTTCTCGTTCTCTACCACA
>CANGZX010000141.1 GCA_947458775.1 Sphingobacteriaceae bacterium
ATAGCCTTATTCTCTTAAATTTCAAATGATTGGTGTAATTTTTTAAGCAGCCAATAATATAGCCTCGGTTACGTTAACAATTATAATTAGGTTCGGTATTTTTGAAATAGATGAATAGCATAACCTGATTATAATTAACTCATTATTCACTTAATTTTATTGATTTATGAACTCAAAAAATTACTTTTTAGCAGGAATTTTAGGCGGTATTGTCTTTTTTTTATTAGGCTGGCTTGTTTACGGCATGTTATTAATGGATTACATGGAAGAAAATGCCGGTTTGGCTTTGGGAGTAAACCGTGTAGACATGTTATTCTGGTCAATTGGTTTGGGCAGTTTATTGTACGGCTTTTTTCTTTCGTATATTTTTTCTTGCTTAGGCCAGATTAAAACCGCTGCTGCAGGAGCCAAATCAGGCGCATGGGTTGGTTTTTTTGTGGCCGGTGCCATAGATTTCACCAAGTATGGAACCACCAACATTACTACACTTAACGCAGTAGCGGTAGACATTTTAGCCGCAACCGTGATGGCTTCGATTACCGGAGCTGTGGTGGCTTGGGTACTCGGTGCAGGCGCTACAAAATAAGCCCACCACCACCTTTTACGCACAGATGCCATATCTTTTACCGGATATGGCATTTTTTTAATAAAATACTGATTATCTGATAAATAAACCGTATTCTTATAGCTTAACCCCGCTAAAAACGATACGTGCATGATTATTTTTGTGTTTTTAATTGCCCATTGGTTTCTTTCCCTCTTTTTCCAAACCTTCTTTTTACACCGATACGCTTCTCACAAAATGTTTACGCTCAATCCGTTTTGGGAGAAATTTTTTTATATTCTCACCTTTTTATGTCAAGGCTCTAGCTCTTTAAACCCCAGAGCCTATCCCGTGTTACACCGCATGCACCACGCCTATAGCGATACAGAGAAAGACCCCCATTCACCACATTATTTTAAAAACATTTTTATTATGATGTTTACCACCGGTGGTATTTTTCGACAGTTTTTGCTTCGAGCAAAAGAGCCCGAAAGCCAGTTTAAAGGAAATTATCCCGAATGGCCCCTTATAGATACTATTGGTTCGAGCACCTATTCTCGACTAGCTTTTGGCGTATTATATGTTATTTTTTATGTAGTTTTTGCAACCCATTGGTGGATGTTTTTATTTCTACCTATTCATTTTATAATGGGTCCCATACAAGGAGCCATTGTAAATTGGTGTGGCCACATGTATGGCTATTCCAATTTTAACAACCACGATCATTCTAAAAATACCACCCCAATAGATGTGTTGATGTTGGGGGAGTTATTTCAAAATAACCACCACATGTACCCAAACAGTGCTAATTTTGCCCAACGTTGGTTTGAAATCGACCCCGTGTATTATATCATTAAGGGATTGCACGGCTTGGGGGTATTAAAACTCCGTAAGGTTTAATTACAGGCCAGCTCCGTTTTTAAAAAGGGGACTTACATTTACAGGTAACTTTCCTTTAGGGCTCAACTCCCCTAAAAGTATTTTTACGGCTGCACGCTGTAATTCGACACTGTTTTGGTAAGCCAGAAATAGGGTATGGTTAAGCAAATTTTTTGCTAACCCATTAAGCGAATAGGGGCTAGCAAACACCACCGATGCTTGTACAGTTGGGCTTATTTTTTCTAGAAACGCTTGTACAGATGCGCTGTAATCGAGTGTAGGTGCTGGCCGTTTACGGGTATCGTGTATGCTCAGAATAAGTTGCTCAAAACCACTTAGTTTATTTTCAAGTTGTTCCAGGTCTATAGCGCTTGTATTTTTGGCAACAGGTATGCTAGCAATATTGCTAAAGTGGTTTTTTAAATCCTGTTCAAACACATCTTCGGCGCCTGAACCAATACTAATTATCGCCGTTTTTTTGGTTTTTGAGAGCGATTGAATACCCTCCATGCTTGTTAAAACAGTTACTGCCTCGTCGGCCAATTGTTGGTTTAAGGCCACTGCCTCTGCTCGGTTTAATTTCGGTACCAGATTTTGTAAATCGGGCTTATACGGGTTGGCTAATCCCGCCCAGTATTTTGCTTTGAGTACTTTTATCACCCGTTCATTTATTTCCTCCCAGCTTAGTTGATGTTTGCGAATAGCTTTCCGAATTAGTTTAACCCCTCTTTTCGAATTTTCGGAAAGCTCCAACACGTCATTACCGGCTAGTAAAGCCCGTACATCTGCTTCGCCATCGGGAAAATATTTAACTACGCCCTTCATGCCCATGGCATCTGAAATGATAAGTCCTTTGAAGCCTAATTCTTCTTTTAATAAATTCGTTATGATGGGTTTAGAAAGCGTAGAGGGCAGGTTTGCTGTGCTATCTAAACTCGGAATATTCATGTGCGCCACCATCACACCACTAGCGCCTGCGGCAATTAATTGTTTAAATGGATAGAGTTCTAAGCTATCTAATCGCTGCTTGGTAAAAGGCAGCTGGGGCAAATCGAAGTGAGAATCTAGGTCAGTATCGCCATGGCCAGGGAAGTGTTTGAGGCTGGTTAACAAACCTTCTTCTTGCATTCCCCGCAAATAGGTGCTGGCTTTTTCAGCAACTTTGTATATATCGTCGCCAAAAGAACGAAAGCCAATAACCGGATTTTTAGGGTTGTTATTAATATCTACTACCGGGGCAAAATTAAGGTGCATACCCAATAGTTCCATGTCTTGAGCAATTAGATTACCCATTTTTTCAATGAGCTCATTGTTTTGTACGGCCCCCAAAGTCATTTGGTAGGGGTAACTTATGGTGCTGTCTAAACGCATACCCACTCCCCACTCGGCATCCATAGCAATAAGTAGGGGCACTTTGCTCTGTGCTTGGTACTGTTGAGTGAGGGTTGCCTGTCTTAAAGGTCCTCCTTGAAAAAATACAAGGCCGCCAATTTTTTCTTTTTTAATTACCCGGGCAATGGAATCTGCATAGGCTTTCCCTTTATCGGTATGTGCCCGCACAAAAAACAATTGGGCAACACGCTCTTTATGGCTTAAACGTTTAAAAACCGAATCGGCCCAGTAATTGGGTTGCTGTAGTGTTTGAATAAATGATTGTTTTACTTGTGCATGTAGACTACCCAAACTGAGCAAACCACACACTAGTAAGCCAAAACCTGCCAAATTAAACCTTTTCATAAGCGTTAATGTACGTTTTGGAGGAAATAAACGAGCACACCCAATGCCAACATAAAGGTAAGGCAAAAACTTAAGGAGATGCTGTAGAGCCAAATGGCCATTTTATTTTTTAGACGCTTTTGTAATACTGATTTTACTCCCCAAATTACCAACACGTTGGCTAGTATATAAGCGGGTATAAGCAGTTGTAAAAGCATGAGTAAAATAAGCGATTTCTGCTGGGATTTACAATACAGCCACTATACATAAATTGAGGTATTATACTAAAAACCGAGGTGCTGCGTTATATTTTTTCAACCCCTAAAAAATTATGAAAACCAGTGCTAAAATCCTTTTATTGTTTG
>CANGZX010000142.1 GCA_947458775.1 Sphingobacteriaceae bacterium
ACCGGTAAAGAATTACTGGGCATTCGCTACCATCAATTGATGCCCTATGTGAGCAATGCAGCACTAGAAGAAAAAGCATTTCGTGTCATTCCTGCCGATTTTGTAACCACCGAAGACGGTACGGGTATTGTGCATACCGCCTCTGTTTTTGGTGCCGATGACTTTAGGGCCTGTAAAGAAAACGACGTGCCTTCAGTGATGGTACTCGATGAAAACGGTACCGAAGCGCCATTGGTGAATAAGCAAGGAAAATTTGTTGCCCAAGTAAGTGACTTTGCTGGCCAGTACGTAAAAGAAGAGTTTTATAGTGATGAAGCACGCAAAAACCCCGATTTTAGACCGGTAGATGTACAAATTGCCATCAAGCTAAAAGAAGAAAATAAAGCTTTTAAGGTAGAAAAATACGAACACAGCTATCCACACTGCTGGCGTACCGATAAACCCATTTTATATTACCCACTAGATAGTTGGTTCATTAAAACCACGGCCGTAAAAGACCGCATGGTAGAACTAAACAAAACCATTAACTGGAAACCCGAAGCTACCGGAACCGGCCGTTTCGGCAATTGGTTAGAAAATTTGGTGGACTGGAATTTATCGCGTTCACGCTATTGGGGAACACCTTTGCCTATTTGGCGTAGCGAAGATGGTAGCGAAGAGCTTTGTATTGGTTCGATAGACGAATTAAAAGCCAACATGACGGAATGCCTGGTTTCTACAGTACCTACTGCCGAGCAAAAAGTCAACATGCAAAGTTATTTAAGCGCTTTAGAAAATGGTACGGCCGATATGCACCGCCCTTACGTAGACGACGTTGTATTGGTATCGGCAACAGGTAAAGCACTATTTCGCGAAACCGACCTCATTGATGTGTGGTTCGATTCGGGCGCCATGCCTTATGCCCAATGGCATTACCCGTTTGAAAATAAAGAAGAATTTGCAAATGCTTATCCGGCCGATTTTATTGCCGAAGGCGTAGATCAAACTCGGGGCTGGTTCTTTACCCTGCATGCCATTGCCGTCATGCTGAACGATAGCGTAGCCTTTAAAAATGTGGTATCAAACGGATTGGTATTAGATAAAAATGGTAATAAAATGTCTAAACGTTTGGGCAATGCCGCCGATCCGTTTGAAACCATAGAAACCTACAGTGCCGATGCGTCCCGCTGGTATATGATTAGCAATGCATCGCCTTGGGATAATTTGAAATTTAACCTCGAAGGCTTAGACGAAGTGCGTCGTAAGTTTTTTGGCACCCTTTATAATACCTATTCCTTCTTTGCACTATATGCGAACATTGATCGTTTTAGCTACAAAGAGCCGGAAATGGATATTCAGTTGCGACCGGAGATTGATCGTTGGATTATTTCCCTTTTAAATTCATTGATTAAAGAAGTTGATGGCTATTACGAAGATTTTGAGCCTACTAAGGCGGCCCGTGCTATTCAAAGCTTTGTAGATGAGCATTTGAGTAATTGGTATGTGCGCTTATGCCGTCGTCGTTTTTGGAAAGGGGAGTATACCGAAGATAAAATTTCGGCCTATCAAACACTTTACACCTGTTTAACTACTATTTCTAAATTGATGTCGCCCATTGCACCTTTTTATGCAGACAGACTATTCTTAGATTTAAATGAAGTAAGTGGTAAAGAAAGTGTAGAATCGGTCCATTTAGCTGATTTCCCAACTTATCAAGACAATTTGGTTGATGTAGCTTTAGAAGAGCGCATGGCCTTGGCACAAAACATCTCTTCTCTTACACTTTCTTTGCGAAAAAAGGTAAGCATAAATGTGCGTCAACCTTTGAGTAAAATATTACTCCCGGTTATTAATAAAGGCTTTCAAAATCAGGTGGAGCAAGTGAAAGAACTCATTCTATCTGAAACCAATATTAAAGACATTGAGTTTATTACCGATGCAGGTGGATTTATCAGTAAAAAAGTAAAACCCAATTTCAAAACCTTGGGGCCAAAAGTAGGGCAGGCGATGAAGGAAGTGGCTGCGGTGCTTACAGCCTTAACGCAAGAAGAAATTGCCCGCTTCGAAAATGAGGGCACATTCGCTATCCCAAATACCTCTTTTGTGGTTGATTTAAGTGATGTAGAAATGATAGCAGAAGATGTTCCAGGTTGGCAAGTAGCCACTTTAGGCGCACTAACGGTAGCCTTAGATATACATGTTTCTGAAGAATTAAAGCAAGAGGGAATTGCTAGAGAACTGGTTAATAGAATTCAGAACCTACGTAAAGACCAAGATTTTCTGGTAACCGATCGCATTCAGGTTCGACTTTCTGACGAGCAAACAATTAGCCCTGCAGTGAAAAATAATTTAGCCTATATTTGTGCCGAAATTTTGGCAGACTCCTTGGTGTTGGAGTCCAATTTAAACACCACAGAAACCTTTGAAATAGATGATATTAAATTATTTGTTTCTATAACTAAAGTATAAGATGGATAAACACGAAAAGACCCGCTACTCGGATACAGAGTTGCAAGAATTTAAAGAACTTATTTTAGAAAAAATTAGAATTGCCCGCGAAGAATTATCGGCTTTTACCAGTGCTTTGAGTAACCCCAATGCCAATGGTACCGACGATACTGCCGGCACCTATAAAACCTTAGAAGATGGGTCGGCTACGTTAGAAAAAGAGCAAACCAATTTGTTTGCTGCCCGTCAGAAAAAGTTTATTGATAGTTTAGAAGCAGCCTTGGTCCGTATAGAGAATAAAACCTATGGTTTGTGTCGCGAAACTGGAAAATTGATTCAGAAGGAGCGTTTAATGGCCGTACCACATGCAACCTTAAGTATGGAGGCCAAAGTAAAACAGAACTAATGAAAGGCTATACAAAACCATTTGCAATCATTTTATTGGTTCTGTTAGCAGATCAAGTTTTAAAATTTTGGATCAAGCTAAACATGAGCCTTGGTCAAGAATTTCATGTATTGGGTAAGTGGTTTATCATCCATTTTACCGAGAATAACGGCATGGCATTCGGTGTAGAGTTTGGTGGCGAAGCTGGTAAATTGGCTTTATCGCTCATTCGTATTTTGGCCGTGAGTGGTATTGGTTATGGCTTGGTGCATTTAATTAAACACAAATACCATCGTGGCTTAATCACCAATGTTTCCTTAATTTTTTCTGGAGCATTGGGTAATATCATCGATTCTACTTTTTATGGGAAACTGTTTAGTGCAAGTGATTATTTTGTAAAGGCGCAACTTTTCCCGGAAGCAGGAGGCTATGCCGGCTTGTTGCATGGCAAAGTGGTAGATATGCTCTATTTCCCAATTATAGAAACACATTATCCTTCTTGGTTTCCATTTTGGGCCAATCAACCCTTTGTGTTTTTTCAACCGGTGTTTAACCTAGCCGATATGGCTATTAGTATAGGCGTTATTGGTATTTTACTTTACCAGAAACGTTATTTTAAAGAAAAACCTATAGTAGAAAGTCAACCGCAAAGCGAAATGACCGAAGAATAAAAAAAGCCCT
>CANGZX010000143.1 GCA_947458775.1 Sphingobacteriaceae bacterium
AAGTATTATTTAAATTGCCATTAGCAGTATTGGCAGAAGATGAACACCGTAAAATCAGTTTTGCGAACCACTATTTTTGCGACTTATTTGCCATACCAGCACCGCCCGATGCCCTCATAGGGCTCGATTGCGCCAACATGGCTCAAGAATCTAAAAATTACTTTAAAGTTCCCGAAAAATTCTTAGCATTTATAGATAAGGCACTAGGTCTGAAACAAGAATTAGTTGATATAGAACTAGCTTTAGTTGATGGCCGGTATTTAGCAGCTAGTTACATGCCCTATTTTAAAGAAGGTGCATTTGCCGGCCATATATGGACTTACAAAGACATTACCATAAGAAAGAATGCCGAATTTGCATTAGAAAAGGAAAAAGAGTTCTCATCTGAAATATTGGATAGTTTACCGGCCGACATCGCTATTTTCGATAAAGATCATCGCTACGTATATCTGAATAAAACAGCTATAAAAGACAAAGAATTGCGGAAGTGGATTATAGGGAAAGACGATTTTGAATATTGTGAGGCCCGTGATAAAGATCCAAAAATTGCATTAGCCAGACGGGAAAAATTTATACAAGCGCTACAAGCCAAAGAACAAATTGAATGGGAAGATGAGTTAACCAAACCAGATGGCAGCTCGGATGTCATACTGCGAAAATTTAATCCATTATACGACAATAAGGGGGCTTTTCGCTACATGATAGGCTATGGTGTGAGCATAACCAAACAAAAGCAGGCAGAAAAAGAACTTATTAAAAGTATTCAAAAAGAACGGGAGCTTAATGAGCTGCAAACACGCTTTGTAAATATGGTTTCGCACGAAATACGCACGCCTATGGCTGGTATATTATCGAGTGTAGACTTATTAGAGCTTATTACCAAAGATGTAGACGCCGCCCTCAAAGAAAAAACCGATAAACATTTAGAGCGCATAAAAAACCAAATAAACCGTGTAAGTGCCCTCATGAATGATGTATTGTTGGTTGGTAAAACAGATGCCGGCAAAATACCATTTAAACCAGAAAAAACCGATGTGCTTGCTCTGGTTAACGAACTGCTCGAACATACATTTGGGGAAAAAATTGCCCAAGAAAATATAAAAATTCATATTAGTGGGGAAATACGCCTAGGAGATGTAGACCAAAATTTATTGAAACATATTTTGGGCAATTTACTAAGCAATGCCTTTAAATATTCTGTAGATAAACCTCTTCCGGAAATAACCATCGAATTTTTGCCTACTAAACTGAATTTTAAGATCCAAGATTTTGGCATTGGCATACCTCTTGCAGAACAAAAACAATTGTTTACTGCATTTATGAGGGCTTCTAACTCGGGTAATATAGAAGGTACTGGCCTAGGCTTGGTAGTAGTTAAAAATTTCGTTGCCATACATAACGGAAAAATTAGCTTCAAAAGTGCAGAAAACAAGGGATCTACGTTTGAAGTAAGTATCCCGGCTTAACACACCAAAAATGCCGTATGAATATTTTAGTAATTGAAGACGACTCGTCTATCAGAGAGAATTTACAAGAATTGCTACAAGCACATGGCTTTGAGGTACAGTCTTGTCCCGATGGCTTAGCCGGCTTAGCTGCTATACAAGACCAGATCCCAGATTTGGTACTTTGCGACATAATGATGCCCAAAATGGACGGTTATGAGGTGCTGAAAGCCCTAAAATCGAGCGACAAAACAGCCAACATCCCCTTTATTTATATAACCGCAAAAGCAGATCGTGCCGACCAGCGTTTAGGTATGGAATTGGGTGCAGACGATTATATTGTAAAACCCTTTAGTTCGAAGGACGTATTAAATGCCATAGAAATACGCAGACAAAAACAATCGAGTACACAAAAAGGAATACAAAAAGCGGTGTACACGAAACTAAATACCTTCTCGAAAATTAATAGCCACGAGTATAATACACCACTAAATGGAATTATTGGCCTCACAGATGTATTGTTAGATGCCGAAAATAAATTAAGTAGAGCCGAATTAACAGCCCTGGCCCAGGATATAAAAACTTCGGCCAAACGCCTGTACAGAACCTTTCGAAATTTTATGCTTTACATGCAATTAGAACGGGAAGAATTGCTTGAAATGCCCACATCGGTGATTAACAAAAAATGGTTGGAAGATACCTGTAAAAGTACCTTAACCGAAAAAGCCTTGAAATTAGATCGAGTGGCCGATAGCCACTTTCACTCGACATTAACCAACGATTTTTCGTTAAGCCTAGTAAAAAACGATTTGTTTTATAGTATAGAAGAATTGATTTGGAATGCCCTGCGCTTTTCACAAAAAAATACGCCTATTGGGTTAGAAATTACAGAACAAAAAGAGAGTATAACCATAAGCATTAGTAACCATACCCTACCAAGTGATTTTTTTGAACAGGCAGAGCCATTTAGACAATTAAATCGCGATACCCAAGAACAACAAGGGAGTGGATTGGGAATTTATTTATGCAAAGAATTGGCTAAGCGCAATGCATGGGAACTTAGCCATGCGTATCAAAACGATCAATCTACCATTTCACTACGCATACGTACCTAAACGTTCTTTTTCTGATAGCCCTTATTGAATTTAATAGGCGACAAGAAATGCAATAGCAATACTCTGGAGTACCTAAAATTAAAAGGCATCAGAATAAAAATAGGTGATAATACCACCGCAATAAGCCACCAAATCTCCTTTTCGCCCAAAAATTGGGCAGCAATTACTCCGGTAATTACCAATTCGGCTACATTAAACGCATAGCTTACGTACATGGCTGCCCAAAAAAATCCGGGCTCAATTTCGTAACGTAATTTACATACTGGGCAATGCTCATGCATCGAAGCATAGTTCAAACTAAATAAACTATGGGTATACATATCGCCTTGGCGGCAACGGGGGCATTTGCAATTGATAACGGCTTGTAGTTGGCTCATGATTGTAATTAATGTGGGAGTTTATCTTTTACTATTCCGTAGATATAGGTACCTAATACAGCCCCAAAAATAACCAGAAGCATAACTAAATACCCAGCACCCACATTAATAAACATAGGGCCTGGGCACGCTCCGGTAAGCGCCCAACCCAATCCGAAAATAATTCCGCCTAAAAGTGCTCTTTTCCAACCTTTATCTTTGGTGGGTATTACAATGAATTGGCCCTCTATATCCTTTAGTTTATATTTTTTAATGAGGTAAACCCCTATAATTCCAATAGCTACGGCTGTACCAATGATGCCAAACATATGAAAAGATTGAAAGCGAAACATTTCTTGTATTCTGTACCAAGAAATGGCCTCCGATTTGGTCATTACAATACCGAAAAAAATGCCAGTGAGTATAAATTTTAATGCTTTCATGGGCTAAAATAAAATAGGTAAAATAAAATAGGTCATCACTAAACCGCCTATAAAAAACCCAATTACTGCAATTAATGAAGGGATTTGTAAGCTTGATAAACCGGTAATGGCATGCCCAGAAGTAC
>CANGZX010000144.1 GCA_947458775.1 Sphingobacteriaceae bacterium
AACCAATGGTTCTAGAGGTAAGAATGTCTTTTACATAATTAAACATTGGCGTACCTGGCTGGTATCTGTTTGCATCGGCAGCGGCACGTGCAAAGGCATTAGCTCCATCAGCAGTTAAACCAGCACCACCGGCAGCAACTGGTAATATTTTGCTGGTAAATGCACCCAAATAAGTAGGTACCCAAGTAGTTGCCGATGGGCTATAGTATTCATTTAAGTAAGAACCTAATGCAGTAGCATTGTATGAATCGCCCGAGTTTTCACGAGTGGTATAAGCTCTTAAATAAAAGTCGTTACCTTTAATCTCTGCTTTATACTGAGATAATGCAAAGTTTTTAATAGAATAACGCTCAGAACCGGTATATACCGTAGTACCTGAACCCAAATTTGCAGATAAACTTGCCTCTACTGTACTGTTTAATTTATAATGAATAGAGTTTAAGCTTTTAACCGATCTGGTATTGTAATCTACTAAATCTCTTTCAGCATAACCTGTACGAGTAATGTTATTCGTAGCATATAAGCCTAGTCTTTCGGCTGTATATATACCGTAAACATTGGTAGCACCTAAAGCAGCTAATGCTGGAATAGTACCAATCCAAGAAATAGTTTGTGCAGGAGTTGGAGCAACACCATATGCTGCAGTAAATCCAGTCACAAATTGATTAACTGGGTTGTAATAGTTTCCTGCGATTGACTTTAATGAAGGAATAAGGGTTTCATCACCATAGGTGTTTAAACCATCATATCCTGCATCTGTGGCACGAGTGCCTGCTTTGGCACCTTGTGCACTTCTATCAAAGTTTCTATCGTCGTTAGCGCCCCAATCTTGTCCAGAAAGGTAAGAAGTGCTCGTTTTAAAAGCAAAACGGTTATTATTAGTTTTAACCGCATAACGGAAAGAGTAATCGTGCAAAGCTGCAGATGCTCTACTAGGATCGTTAATGTGGTTATCCCCAGTTTTTATCTGTACGCTTAAACCTGGATAAGTAAACGGATTTTTAGAGTTCATTAACAAAGTACCATTTGTACCACCAGAACCATATAAGGCAGAAGAAGCACCTGGCAATAATTCCACGCTTTCTACATCTAATTCTGATAAACCAATAATGTTACCAACCGAGAAGTTCAAGCCTGGAGCTTGTGTATCCATACCGTCGGTAATTTGGTTCACACGAACGTTACCGTTTGAGTTAAAACCACGGGTATTGATAGAACGGAAGGTTAAAGACTGAGAGCTACTCTCTACACCTTTAAGGTTAGCCAAAGCATCGTAAAACGAGTTGTTTCCGCTTTCTTTAATAGCAGCAGCACTTACACGCTCAATAGATACTGGCGATTCCAAGATTTTTTCTGGAGTACGAGAAGCAGCCACAACTACTTCTTGACCAAGAATAGCTTGAGCCTCTAATTCGATGCTTAAGCTACTAGAAGCACTACTAACAGTAGCTTCTACTGTTTTGTAGCCCAAATAAGAAACTACTACGGTAAACGGAGTGTTCTGTGTAGTAGTAAAGCTGAATTTACCGGAACCATTAGTAGAAGCACCAATAGTTTTACCTTTTACGGTAACAGAAACGCCCGGCAGAGTTTCTTTGCTTGATTTGTCGGTAACAGTACCGCTAATGGTAACGCTTTGCGCCATTAACGTAGATACCGATAACAGGAGCATAATGAATGCACCTGCAAACTGAGTAAAAATTTTACGCATAGTGATAATTTTTAAGTTATAATTTGGTTTGATTTTTATAAATCAAGTATAAACTTAAAACTAATTTCATACATAACAAATATTTTTTGCGCTAATTTCTCTATTTCGTAAACAAAATTTAATGTCAGCTAGGCTAAAAAAGCCGTTTAAACCGCCTAGTGAAGAAAAAAAATGATTATGTAAAAAATACTTACATTTAAAACGTTAAAAAACAAATACACGAAAAACGAGTCAAAACGTATGAAAATGTTCAAATTTCTAGTTACTGCAGTACTTGCCTTGGCAATTACTTGGAGTTTAAACCACAAATGGGGGGCTGTACCTCCCTTAGGAAAATTCCTTGATCCTTTTCAAGGATTCTGGAAAAACGCCGAATCAAAAAATACAGCTACCGAAAACGCCCTCTCTTTAGCAGGCCTGAAGGGAGAAGTAACTGTACAATTCGATGATCAACGCATTCCGCATATTTTTGCAGAAAACAACCACGATGTATATTATACCCAGGGCTACTTAACGGCAAAAGATCGCTTGTGGCAAATGGATTTTCAAACCCGTTTTGCTTCGGGCCGTTTGGCCGAAGTAATTGGCCCAAAAGCAATAGAAATAGATCGTTTTCAGCGCAGAATGGGTATGGGCTTTGGTGCTGAAAATATGGTGAATACCATGATGAAAGACCCTGAAGTAGCTGAATTGATGAATGCCTATGCCGAAGGGGTGAATGCCTACATTCATTCATTGAAACCTGGCGATTATCCCATCGAATTTAAATTATTGGATTATGCACCTGAAGAATGGACACCCATTAACTCGGCTTATCTCTTAAAATTGATGTCGGCTACTTTAGCCAGCAGTTCCAATGAATTTTACATGACTAATATTCTACAAAAATATGGCCCCGATGTTGTAAAAGACCTTTTTCCCGATTATCCATTGCGTGAAGACCCCATTATTCCAAATGGCACCGCTTGGAACTTTAAAAAAGTGCCCGTTCCTTCGGCTACCACCACTACAGCACCTACGGCTACTGCCGGTATAAAAACCAAAGAAAAAGATGAAGTTATTGGCAGTAATAACTGGGCAGTATCGGGTAGCAAAACAAGCACCGGCTTACCTATGCTAGAAAACGACCCGCACTTAGACCTCACCTTGCCTTCTATTTGGTACCAAGTACAATTGGTTACTAAAGATATGAATGTATATGGCGTATCTATTCCGGGTGCACCGGGAGTAATCATCGGTTTTAACAGCAAAGTAGCCTGGGGAGTAACCAATGTAGGATCAGATGTGTTAGATTGGTATAAAATCAGCTTTAAAGATCAAAGCCATAAAGAATACCTATACAACAACCAATGGAAAGCCACTAAACCGCGGATAGAAACCATACAAGTAAGAGGCGGCGAAATTTTGAGCGATACCGTTTACTATACGCATCACGGACCGGTAGTCTATTTAGAAAATCAGAAACCAGAGAAATTTAGCAAGGCAGATAATATTCCAGCTGGTTATGCCTTACGTTGGATTGCCCACGATGGTTCTAACGATGTAAAAACCTTTTACATGCTAAACAAGGCAAGCAATTATGCCGATTACCGTAAAGCATTAACCTATTATACTGCTCCTGCACAAAATTTTGTTTTTGCTAGCATGGATAACGATATTGCCATCACCCCGAACGGCTATTTTCCACTAAAATGGAAAGAATAGGGTAAATTCTTATTAGACGGCAATAACCCGAACGACGAATGGCACGGACGCATTCCAGCAGAT
>CANGZX010000145.1 GCA_947458775.1 Sphingobacteriaceae bacterium
CCAGATTGGAGTCCTGAAGATGCTCGTTACTCAGTAATTAGATATTTCGCTTCAAACATTCCAAATGCCTATGGTCCGCACGTAGCCGATCCACGCTCTGGAGAAATATTAGAAAGCGATATTGGTTGGTACCACAACGTAATGAACTTGGTACGCAACTGGTTCTTTGTTCAAACCGCAGCTATTAACCCAGATGCTAGAACACCTAAATTTAAAGACGAGTTGATGGGTAAATTGATCCGTTTCGTGTCATCACACGAGGTGGGTCACACACTAGGCTTACCGCACAACTTCGGTTCAAGTGTAGCCTTCCCTGTTGATTCGTTGCGTTCTGCGGCTTTCACCAAAAAAATGGGCGGTACCGCTCCATCTATTATGGATTATGCCCGCTTTAACTACATTGCACAACCTGGCGATGGCGACGTGGTATTATACCCAGGTATTGGCGAATACGATAAATGGGCCATTAAATGGGGTTATACGTGGTTCGATACGAATTCGGCTGATGAAGATGCTAAAATCTTAAACAAATGGACGCTAGAGCGTGCAGGCAACCCGAAATACTTCTACGGACAACAAACTGGTAACCCAATTGATCCACGTGCGCAATCTGAAGATTTAGGTGATGATGCCATGAAAGCCTCTGCTTACGGTATCGCCAACTTGAAACGTATTCTTCCAAATATCGAAAAATGGACCTTTGAAGAAGGAAAACCATACGATAATTTGAGAGAATTATATGGTGAGGTACTTGTACAATGGAACCGTTATATGGGCCATGTGCGTTCAAACATTGGTGGTATTTACGAAAACGATAAAACCTACGAACAAAAAGGTGATGTATATACCCACGTGGCTAAAGCAAAACAACAAGAAGCGCTTCGCTTTATTAATGCACAAGCTTTTGCAACCCCAACCTGGATGCTAGATAAATCCGTATTGAACAAATTTGATCAAGCGGGTATTATAGAGCGTTTACGTGGAGCGCAAGTAAATGTTTTAAATGGTGTTTTAGAGCCCGCTAGATTAGCTCGTGTAATTGATAATAGTGCTAAAAACGGCGACCAGGCTTATGGTTTAACCGATCTTTTTGCCGATGTACACAAGGGCGTTTGGAATGAATTGGCTAGTGGTTCTAATATAGATACCTACAAAAGAAACCTACAACGTGCCTATATAGATCGTTTTGGATTCTTAATTAACAAACAAGATACGCCTGCACCTGCTGCTTTCCCTGGAATGCCGGCAGGACCACGTTTTGATGCCACTACATCAGACATCAGACCGATGGCTCGTAGAGAGTTGAAAAACCTGGCAGCTGAAATTCGTAGCAGCTTGGCTAAATTTAGTAACCCTGTGGTAAAAGCACATTTAGAAGATGCTTTAGTAAGCATTCAAAATGTGTTAGATCCAAAATAAATAGAATTTTTAATTTAAAAAGCCCCATATCTTTCAATTGGGGCTTTTTTTTCGATATTAGAACGTATACAATAAACAAATGCATAATTAAAAAGCTATGAAAAAACTACTTTTATCTACAATAAGCCTATTACTTTTCTCTATTTCTATACTGATATTTGATATCAGCTGTAAGAAGGAATCTATAGCACAAACAGACACAACACCCAAAAATCTGGGACTTTTAATTTACACAAGACAGGTGATTACAAACACAGGTACTAGTTATAACCAGATTTGGAAATGTAGTTATGATGGAACCAATTTCACCAAAATAATGGATTTACCGGCGGGTTTCCGTTTTGACATTGGTGAGGTGTCTGTTTCACCAGATGGTACTAAAATATTTTTTTTAGCACAAGATGATAACCATACAAGTGGTTATGGTCCATATTGGGCTTGTTCTGTTAATTTAGATGGAACGGATTTTAAAAAGGTTGCAGCTGGCTCTCAACCGTTTAATTTTGAAGCAATATAAATCGTTCTAATTCACAAGTGTATTCGAGTCTTTTGTTTGATAGTGGATTATGTAACTATATTTAAAAAGTGTGAAAAGCCCTGCCTCAACAAGCAGGGCTTTTTTTATTTGGGTCGGGATGGCCGGATTTGAACCGACGACCTTCAGCACCCCATGCTGACGCGATACCGGGCTACGCTACATCCCGAAGAACACAAAATTATGTATTTTTGGTTGAGCTTAAAAATCTGATATTAAAATTAATGTGTTGATAATCAGTTTTTTAAACGATAAATTAGGTGCAAAAGATGGCAAATACAATCCGAGGAATTCGGTTTTTTACAGAAGATTGTAGCGTGGTGCTTAAAAATAAAGCGCAACTCCGCGATTGGTTTATAAATACCGCAAGGGCTGAGGGTAACCGCATTAAGGAGCTAAATTATGTTTTTTGTAGCGATGCTTATTTGCTCGAAATGAACCAATCTTATCTGAATCATGATACCTATACCGATATCATCACCTTTGACAACAGCAAAACCGACGAAAATGTGTTGGGTGATATTTTCATCAGCATAGATCGAATAAAAGAAAATGCCAAGAACTTTGGTGTATCCGAAACTGACGAGCTACACCGGGTAATGATTCATGGGCTATTACACTTATTGGGTTATGGCGATAAAAGCAAAACCGAAAAGGCTAAAATGACCGAAAAAGAAAACCATTACTTGGCACTTCGCTCCTTTGTAGCTTAGTGCATCGGTATTTCAATGACCAATACCTTGGCGGCTTCTTCTACTGTAAATGATAATGTTTGCGTATCATAAACGCCCATAGCATCTCTTCTTCCCAAAACTTGACCAGCAAGGTTTATCTCTCCTTCAATAACAAATACGTAAGCTCCATTCTGTGTAAAATTGAAGGTATAAGTAGCTTCTGTATGTGCATCAAAACTTCCTAGTGAAAAACAGGCATCTTGGTTTATCCAAAGAGACCCCTCTTTTTTGGAAGGAGAAACAACGAGTTGAAACCTATTTTGAGCCAAGCTGGTATCAAACGCTTTTTGGTCGTAACGAGGAGTGATGTTGCGTTCTTTCGGGAAAACCCAAATTTGCAACAAATTTACCTCTTCGGTTTCTGAAGCGTTAAACTCCGAGTGTTGTATGCCGCTGCCTGCCGACATAATTTGCACCTCACCGGGGGTAATGGTACCCACCGAACCTAGGCTATCTTTGTGCGCCAAAGAACCACGAAGGGGGATGGTCACAATTTCCATATTGTCGTGCCCGTGCGTGCCAAAACCCATAGCTGGTGCCACAATATCATCATTAAGCACACGCAATTGGCCAAAATGAACCTTAGCGGGATCGTAATATTGAGCAAAACTAAACGAGTGGGCGGCTTGCAGCCATCCGTGGTTTGCAAAGCCTCTTTGTGCAGCAGGATGAAAGATTGTTTTCATATATACGGGTTGTTTAACATGCAAATATCATAAAATACACCGATAGCTTGCATTCGGGTTTCTGATTTGTGACATTAACGTTATTTTTGAGCAAACAA
>CANGZX010000146.1 GCA_947458775.1 Sphingobacteriaceae bacterium
AAAAATTCATCATTTTATCCAAATACAGAGGCTTTAGTAAACAATTTAACTACTCTCCATTTTAATAACGAAGCTATTCTTATAAAGGGTGCACGGGTATTTGCATTTGAGCAACTGAGTGCACACTTGGTGCAACAGGTACACGAAACGGTTTTAGAAATCAACTTAAATGCACTAGAAGCCAACTTAAACTATTACCGAACCCAATTGCTACCAGGAGTAAAAGTTATGGCCATGGTAAAAGCTTTTTCTTATGGAAGCGGTAGTGCAGAAATTGCAAATCTCTTACAGTTTAATAGGGTAGATTATCTAGCTGTGGCCTATGCCGATGAAGGAATTGCCTTACGCCAAAGTGGTATTACCTTACCTATCATGGTCATGAGCCCCGAAATTGCTTCTATCGATACCCTTATTCAGTATAATTTAGAGCCCGAAATATATAGTTTTAGAACGCTAAGTGCTATCGATTTGGCATTAAAAAAGGGTCAAAAAGAACACTATCCTGTACATATTAAACTTGAAACGGGTATGCACCGTTTGGGATTTGATATAGAAGAACTTCCTCAGGTCGTCGCACTATTGACCAAGAGCAAATCCATGAAGGTTCAAAGTGTTTTTTCGCACTTAGCTGCCGCCGAAGATTCGGCTGAAGATGCCTTTACACAAGAGCAAGTACACATTTTTACAAAAGCTGCAGATCAATTGAAAACCGCATTGGGTTATGAATTTATTCGTCACCTGGCGAACACTTCGGCTACAAGCCGTTGGAAAGCCGCACAATTTGATATGGTGCGTTTGGGCATTGGTCTGTATGGAATTGATAAAACACTCCCCATAGGTACGTTACAAACCGTAACTAGCTTAAAAACTACGGTTAGCCAGCTTAAAACCATTAAACCAACAGATACAATTGGGTATAACCGCTTGGGTAAATTACCTAATGGAGGTACCATTGCTACCGTTAAAATTGGCTATGCCGATGGCTATGACAGAGCCTTAGGAAATGGAGTAGGTAAGATGTTGGTTAATGGCCAATTTGTACCTACTATTGGTAGTATTTGTATGGATATGTGTATGCTTGATGTGACTGGAATATCGGTAGCTGAAGGCGACGAAGTGATTGTGTTTAACGATGAATTGAGGGTAGAAGAAATCGCCAAGAAATTGCAAACTATACCGTATGAAGTGCTATCGGGCATTTCGCAACGTGTTAAACGAGTATATTACTACGAATAATAAATTATGATGAATAAACTGTTTAAAATTTTAGTCAACTATTTTGTAAAAGGCATTTTGGTAGTTGTGCCTATTGGTTTAGCTATTTACTTTGTGGTATGGAGCGTAAAAGCACTAGATGCTAGCCTGAATTTAAGCAATTTCTTTTGGCTTAATCCGCAAACAGGGCAATCCTTTTACATACCAGGTTTAGGTATTTTAACGGTACTCATACTTATTATGTTAGCTGGAGTTTTTGTTACCAGCTTTATTACACAACCCATATACAATTGGCTTGAACGTTGGTTGAAGCGTTTTCCGGTATTCAATTTTATTTATGGTTCTATTAAAGATTTTACCGAGGCTTTTGTGGGCGATGAGAAAAAATTTAACGAACCTGTTTTGGTAGATATGGATGAACAAGGATTGAAGAAAATAGGTTTTTTAACGCAAAAAGATCTAAAAAAGATAGGACTTCCCGGTGAGGTAGCCGTGTATTTCCCCTTTTCATATTCTTTTGCCGGTCAACTAGTTATTGTACCCGCTAGTAGAGTAAAACTCTTAAAAATGAGTGCCAGTGATGCCATGAAATTGGTGGTTTCTGGAGGAGCTAGTCAACTTTAAAATAGTTACTGCCATAAAAAAGCCCCTCGAATTTTCGAGGGGCTTTTTTGTTTAATAGGATTGCTTAATCATCTTTCCGTGCAATTCGGTATAATACCAAGCCCATCAATACAAAGAAGCCGAAACCGAGTAATTGGAAGCCATCTGCACCTAAAACATGTTCTAAATTTTCTTCAAGATTTAGTTTGCTCACAGGCACGGCCGTACTCGGGAAGGCCATTAAAAAGGCATAAATTACACCCATTAAGGCGCCACCCGCTACCAATCCGGTGGCAAATAAACTTCCTTTACCCAGTTCATCCTCTTCAGCAGTTTTCTTTTTGGTTTTCATATCTACCAAACCTTTAATGGCACCACCCGCAAAAATGGGGAGTGTAGTTGATAGTGGGAGATAGGCACCCACGGCAAATGAAAGCGATTTTACCCCACACAATTCCATGGTGATGGATAAAAATACACCTACTAGTACGAACTGCCAATCGAGATTAAAGGATAATAAGCCTTTAATTAAGGTAGCCATTAGCGTTCCTTGGGGGGCAGGGTATAAATCGGTGCCAATGGCGTGTTGAATACCCTGAGCCATCATTTCCGGTGTTGGGCGGTCGAGGATAGAAAGGGTTAAGCCAATAACCACTGCCGATACAATAGCCCCTACAAATAAGGCCAATTGTTGGTATTTTGGGGTTGCTCCCACAATATAACCTGTTTTTAAATCTTGCGATGTGGCTCCAGCATTGGCCGCAGCAATGCAAATCATACTACCTACCACCAAAGCCATGGGTTCAAATAAATGGCCGGTCCATCCCACACTAATAAATATCAAGCAGGTGCCCATTAAAGTAGCAATGGTCATTCCCGATATGGGGTTAGAAGAAGAACCAATTAGGCCCACAATGCGGCTTGAAACGGTTACAAAGAAGAAACCGAAGACTACTACCAATACTCCAATTAATAATTTATTGATGAGCGAATCACCTGGTATTTGTGGCAATACGGCCATTAAAATAACCAAGGCTAAGCTGCCTAAAACCACTGTTTTTATCGATAAATCTTGGTCGGTACGTTTTACTTCTTGTACTTTTCCGCCCACCTTATTCATCGAACCAAAGCTCGATTTGAACGAGGAAATAATGGTTGGTATGGTCTTAATTAAAGTTATAAATCCACCTGCAGCTACCGCACCTGCACCAATTTGACGTACATAGGCTCGGTAAATGGCAGAAGCTGTATCGGCAAATGTTTTGCTTGCAGGATCCCATCCGCCGGGCCCACCTGGGGTTAATAAATCTTTTAAATAACCAAGCTTAACGAGTTGTAAAGCAGTAGTTTCTGCTGGAACTAATGAGGCTAGGAGCGGGATTAAACCCAACCATGCCAATACGCCGCCAGCAACCAATACGCCGGCAATTTTAGGTCCTATAATATAGCCTACACCCATGTATTCAGGGGTGATTTCGCCATTTACCGTTGCCGAAGGGAAAAATTTATTGCTTTGTTTGGTTACCCAAGCTGGTGTTTCGGCAATCACATGGAAAACTTTTTGTAAAATGGCGTATCCAAAAGCGAATGCAAGGCCTAGATAAGCCGTCTTGGCGAAATCGCCACCTTTTTCGCCTGCAATTAACACGGA
>CANGZX010000147.1 GCA_947458775.1 Sphingobacteriaceae bacterium
AATTGGGTATTAGCCGGTGATCAATTAACCACCGCTTACCAAACTACCCAAGATTCTACAAGCCAGCCAGCTTTGGTACAGAAAGCAATTACTGCGTACCAAGCGGCCTTAAAACTAAACCCGGCAAGCTTAGATGCAAAAACGGGCTTAGGCACTGCATACGTTAGCGGAACACCTAACCCCATGCAAGGGATTACTTTATTACTCGAAGTAGTAAAACAGGATCCTAAAAACATAAAAGCCAACACGAACCTAGGCCTTTTTGCCATGCGTTCGGGCCAATTTGACAAAGCGGTAACACGCTTTAAAACAGTTATTGAACAAAAACCCGATCCGGAAGCTTGGTTTTACCTAGCAACCAGTTACGAAAATTTGGGCCAAAACAAGGATGCCATTCTTGCTTATGAAAAAAGTAAAGAATTAGCCGCCAACCCAGGCTTGAGTAATTTTGTGGATCAAAAAATACAAGCATTAAAAAAATAACAGAATTTTAAAACATTAAAAGAAAAGCTATGCCAAGCGGAAAGAAAAGAAAAAGACATAAAATGGCTACTCACAAGCGCAAAAAGCGTTTAAGAAAAAACAGACACAAGAAAAAATAAGCGCTTTTTTAAGCAATCTTATTCTCGTTAACCTCCCGTTTTTACGCGGAGGTTATCCGTATTTGTTTTAAAAAACTCTTCTTAAAAACATGTAACCGGTGCAAATCGGTTAATAAATGAGTAGCCCTTGGTTAAAGAACTAATTATCAATTCTGGACCTCAGGGGTCCACAATTGCCTTATTACAAGACAAGCAACTCGTAGAACTAAACAAAGAGCAAGTCAACAACAATTATGCTGTTGGCGATATTTATTTGGGCAAAATCAAAAAGATTATGCCTGGCTTAAATGCAGCTTTTGTAGATGTTGGCTACGAGAAAGATGCTTTTTTGCATTACCTCGACCTTGGTCCGCAGGTGAAATCGTTGATGAAACTGACTAAATACATCAAGTCGGGCAACCATCAGGATAAATTATTAAACAATTTTAAGCTAGAAGAAGAAATTACCAAATCGGGTAAAATTGCCGATTTAGTAAGCCGCAACATGTTGTTGCCGGTACAAATTGCCAAAGAGCCCATTTCTACCAAAGGGCCCCGCTTAAGTGCCGATTTGTCTATTGCCGGTCGTTTTGTGGTTTTGGTACCTTTTTCAGATGCTACCTCTATCTCTAAAAAGATAAAAAGCAATGGCGAACGTACCCGTTTGCGCAAAATTATCGAAAGCATTAAACCCAAAAACTTTGGCGTAATTATTCGCACCGTATCTGAAGGAAAAGGTGTAGAAGAATTACAAAAAGACCTCTTGGATTTGGTTGCGAAATGGGAACGTTTTACTACCCGTTTAAAAACTACCAACCCAGCAGAAAAAGTGTTGGGCGAAATGGGGCGCACTTCTACCATTCTTCGCGATATTTTAAACCCGGATTTTGCCAATATTTATATTGATGATGCCGCTTTATACGAAGAAGTAAGAGCCTATGTGCACGAAATTTCTCCTGAAATGGAGAAAATAGTAAAGCACTACAAACACAAAGAGCCCATTTTTGAGCATTTTGGTGTAGATAAGCAAATTAAAGCCGCCTTTGGTAGAACCGTTAATTTACCGGGTGGTGCGTATTTGGTAATTGAACATACCGAGGCTTTACACGTAATTGATGTAAACAGCGGAAACAGAACGGCTAGCAAAGAAAATCAAGACGAAAATGCTTTATTGGTTAACAAAGAAGCCGCTCGTGAAATTGCCCGCCAACTGCGTTTACGCGATATGGGTGGAATTGTGGTGGTCGATTTTATTGACATGCACAAACCAGCTAACCGCAAAGAATTGTTCGATTATTTACGTGAACAAATGAATCTGGATCGGGCTAAACACACCATTTTACCTCCAAGTAAATTCGGTTTGGTGCAAATTACCCGTCAGCGTGTTCGCCCAGAAATGAACATCATTACCAACGAAAAATGCCCATCGTGCGATGGTACCGGCGAAATTAAAGCCAGCATTGTGTTGTTAGATGATGTTGCCGCCAACTTGGCCTTTATTATTAAAGAGCAAAACGAAAAAAATATTACCCTCTGCGTACATCCATACATTGAGGCCTATATTAAAAAGGGAGTTTTCAACTTACAATGGAAATGGTTCTTAAATTACGGCCGTTGGATTAAAGTAAAAGCAGAACCTTCTTATCACCTTACAGAATTTCACTTTCTGAATAGTAAAGAAGAAGAAATAAAATTATAAGTGATGGGTTTTAGGTTGTATGTTTTTAAAATTGATTAAGAACCTGTAACTTAAAACCCAAAGCTAAACCCTTTAATCCATTGGCTAAATCTAAATCTGCATATTTCTGTCAAAGTTGCGGCTACGAGTCGGCCAAATGGCTAGGCAAGTGCCCCTCGTGCAACCAATGGAATACCTTTGTAGAAGAGGTTATTGAGAAAAATTCTGCTGCTATACCCGATTGGAAAACCAGTAATTCGGGGAAAAGAGCCAACAAGCCAGCCGCCATACACGAAATTTCGTTTAAAGAAGAGAATCGCTTAATTACCCCCGATGCCGAACTTAACCGAGTATTGGGTGGAGGTATTGTTCCGGGTTCGTTGGTATTAATTGGTGGAGAACCCGGTATTGGTAAATCTACCCTCATGTTGCAGGTTTCCTTAAACCTGCCAGGCTTAAAGGTGCTTTACGTTTCGGGCGAAGAAAGCGAACAGCAAATTAAAATGCGTGCCGAGCGCTTAATTAAAGCTAGCAAAGCCGATTGCTACATTTTAACCGAAACTTCAACTCAAAATATTTTCAAACAAATTGAAGCCATAGCCCCTCAATTGGTGGTTATAGATTCTATACAAACCCTGCATTCGGCACATATTGAATCTACTCCAGGCAGCGTATCGCAAGTACGCGAATGCACCGCCGAACTGTTGCGCTTTGCTAAAGAAACCGGCACGCCCGTATTTTTAATTGGCCACATTACCAAAGATGGCACCATTGCTGGACCAAAAATATTGGAACACATGGTAGATACCGTTCTGCAATTTGAAGGCGACCGCCACCACGTGTACCGCATTTTACGTTCGGTAAAAAACCGTTTTGGCTCTGCTGCCGAATTGGGTATTTACGAAATGCAAGGCAGTGGCCTACGTGAAGTTTCTAACCCTTCCGAAATATTACTCTCTCAACGAGACGAACCCCTAAGTGGCATAACCATTTCTGCTATGTTAGAAGGCATGCGCCCCATGCTTATTGAAACGCAAGCCTTGGTAAGCCACTCGGCCTACGGCACACCTCAGCGTTCGGCTACGGGCTTTGATACCCGCCGCATGAACATGTTGTTAGCCGTATTAGAAAAGCGCTGTGGTTTCCGCTTAAGTACTAAAGATGTGTTCTTAAATTTTGCCGTTGGCTTACGGTTAGA
>CANGZX010000148.1 GCA_947458775.1 Sphingobacteriaceae bacterium
CTCGTACACAAGAGGAGACCTACCAGGATTTTATATTTCAATTGCCAGAAACGAAGAAAATATTCACATCTGATAAGTTAATTTTTCAATCCAAAGTATACCGTGACAGATATGCTGCCTATAATTATTTGTTAATTAAGATGATGGAGAAGAACGCCTTATTGCTCAATGAATTGAGACGCATTCAGCATTAAAACCATTTTTTACGTTTAAACCACCAGTAAATGAATACCGTAATGGCTACCATACTAGCCAATACTACAGGGTAACCCCAAGCACTTTCTAGCTCGGGCATAAATTTAAAATTCATGCCATAAACCCCAACAATAAAGGTAAGGGGCATAAAAAACACCGAAAAAACGGTTAACACTTTCATTACCTCGTTGGTTTTTTGTGCAGATATAGAGAGGTAAATCTGCTGTAAATTCCCTACATCGTCATGCAATTGATTAAACAGGGTAAGCAATTTGGTGTGTAGGTCTTTGGCATCTTGCAGCGCCAAATTATGCGCTTTATAGGCATTGAGCGCATGCGTAATATCTTCTGTTAAAATTAATAGCTTAATAATGATATTTATTTTGCGCTTTAGGTAATACAATTCACTTAAAATGTTTGCCTGGGTATGGCGCAAAAATACAGCCGTTTCATATTTATCGAGCTCGGCTGCTAACTGTAAAGCGGGTTTATTGTACGATTGTAAAACCTGTAACAAAATTTTTGCCGCAAGCTGAGCCGGGCTCTTGTACACCAATTTTTGCTCGAAAGAAGCTTGTAACTCTTCAATAAATGCTTGGGGCAAACGGTGTACGGTAATAATAAAATCTTCGTTAAAAAATATGGCCACTTTGGTACTTAATTGCTGTACCGTATGTAGCTTATTACCCAATACCTCATCTAGTATTTTTCGGGTAATTAGAAATTTAACAGCACCCAAGTCTTCGGCCTTGGGCAAATGGTCGGGCTCTAGGCAGTCGGCTAAAGTATACTGGTTTAAGCCAAACTCTGCACTGAGTTCTTGCAACTCGGCAGCCGTTGGGTAGCTTACATCAATCCAGTTAAACCCCTTTTCGGTGTGCTTTAGACGTATTATAGACATGTTATCTTCTTTTGTTACGCATAATCATTAATATCACTACAAAAATGGCAGAAAGTATAGCTAATTTCATTTTTTCTATCAATAAAAATTCACAATAGTCTAATATACTCAAAGGCGGGCATACTGTTAAATAATGTTATTCGTTTTAGAAAGCCAAGGTGCATCTATACCTTTGCATACCAAATATAACCTAAATGAAAATTTTCAATCTAGTCATCCTTACAACTTGCATTGCTACGCTGTTGAGCGCATGTGGCACCACCTCTAAGATTGCTGCTTTAAAGCCAGAACCGAGCTATGCTACCGATATTGTGTACGATAAACAAATTTCCTATGCCAATATCCCTTTAGAAATTCAGGTAGCTGATCTTCAAAATCAAACGAATACGCATTTAAGTGGGTTAATTTACGAGGATGCGAATTTGGAAGACGATAAGGTGATGTTAAAAGTATGGAAAGAGGCCCCCATAATAATCAGGGAAGCGAACGGAAGGTTAGCCATGGAATTGCCCTTAAAAATTTGGGCAAAAGTAAAATATGGTATCGATAAATTCGGCCTCTCGGTATACGATACCCGTGAAGTAAATTTAAACGGAGTTATTAAACTCAATTCGGCGGTAACGGTTCATAATTGGAAATTGGTTACACAAACACAAATTGAAGGTATTGATTGGGTAGAAAGTCCGAGCATTGTTATTGCCGGCAGAGAGTTGCCTATAACCTATCTCATTAATCCGGTACTTTCACTATTTAAAAGCAAGCTAGCCAAAAAAGTTGATGATGCCATTGCCCAATCTTTCGATATAAAACCCTATGTAGTAGCGGCCCTAGAACAATTAGCCAAGCCCATAGAAGTAAACCCAACGTATAAAGTTTGGGTGGGCATGCAGCCTTTGGCTTTGTATGCTAGCCCCACCACCGTGGCCAATCAAAAAATCAGTTTTAACTTGGGTATGAAAGCGTATATAGAAACGTCTATAAACGCCCAACCCAGCTTAAAGTTTGATAAAACCCAGCTCAATTTGGTGCCCAATACCCTGCCTAGTACCGATTTTAGTTTAAGCGTAGCCAATATTATAACCTACCCCAATGCGGCTGCCTTGGTGCAACAAAATTTTGCCGGCCAAACTTTTAGTTCGGGTAAAAGGGCGGTTACTATAAATCATATTGATTTATGGGGAAAAGAAGGTAAATTAATAGTTGCGCTAAACATGACCGGAACCGTAAATGGCACCTTTTACTTGAGCGGAATACCTAAATACGATGCCGCCACAAAAGAAGTGTATTTAGAGGGCGTAGATTTTGTGCTAGATTCTAAAAACAAATTACTTAAAACCGGCGATTGGTTGGTACATGGGCTAATTGCCAAAAAAATACAAGAAAGCTGCCGTTTTTCTATTGCCGAGTATTTAACCAACGGACAAAAAACTGCTGCAACCTACCTCAACGGGTACCAACCTGTAAAAGGCATTCATGTAAGTGGGGCATTAACTACCATGCAACCTGGCCAACTTATTTTAACCCCACAAGCCATTGTATCTATGTTAGAAGCAAAGGGTAAACTGGCTATTAAAGTAGATGGCTTGGATTAATTACCAAGGAATAGTTTTAATTCGGGTTTTGAAATAATTAGAGGGTTGTCCATTCTGCCCAGCTAAATCGTTGCCACTTAACAAGCGGTAATATTGTTCGGTTGACCAAGGAGCTGGTAAATCTGTAATACTCATATCTTGGCCTGTGGCATTGCTCACATATGGAGAAATTTTGCTCTGCCAAGCGGCAATGCGTTGCATGCTTCCCTCGGCATTAAAATACTCGGGCTTAGTAACCAATTCTTTAATATAAGCTTTGTATTGATCTCTATATTTTGCAATCTGAAGTACTTTGGTAATCAATGGGCTTTCGTTCATCTTACCCCAGTTCAAGGGATCTTGAGTACCGGTATTAAAAAAGCCCCAATAGGGTATGGCGGTACCTAAACAATTGTCGTAATCGTACGGAATGTAATATACCTTTCCGTTGGGGTTAAAATAGAGGTAGTAATTATTCCCATTCCCCCAGTAATCGTCCCAGTTACCGGTTAAAACACTTACCGCAAAGGTTTTAAGCAATAAGTTCACATCCATTTTTTGGTTTATCCAGGTTTCAAAATCAGACCCGGTTTTGGTATTTAGCTGGGTAATAAACTCCGTAAGTTGAGCTTTTGCTGTTATAAACGATGCTTTTTCTGTTTTTAAATCGTAGGTATAATATTGTGAAGCACTTGGGTTAAGGGATACACTCTCAATACCAATACTGTTGGCATTGGCTAAATTAGCCGGACCTCCCTCATTATACAAGCATTTCCAGAGGTAACCCAC
>CANGZX010000149.1 GCA_947458775.1 Sphingobacteriaceae bacterium
ATCTCAAAACTAAGCCATTATTTTCACCCGGTGAAAAATCTATTGCTGGTGATCTTTTTCACACAACTACCTTTTAATTTTCTCGTTGCACAAGAAATTATTAGGAACACAGAAGAACTAAATAGTTTTGCCAGAACCTTTGAAAATAAGGCTATTAAAGATCGAAAAAAAGCATTCAAACTAGCGGAAAAAAACAATTGGATTACCTTCAAGGTATTTGAAAACGGGAAAGTAATGTCTTTGCAAAGTTTAGATGCTGGGGGACATCCACTGTATTTAGTTACCGATAATAATTCAATTGCAGCGGCCACCACACGAGCAAATAAGCTTTATACAAACGGCGGTTTGGGGCTCACACTAAATGGATCTAGAAATTTTTTGAAAGATAAAATTGGCGAATGGGATGGCGGCTCAGTATATACTTTACACCAAGAATTTGCTACCAATCGTATTGTAAATAAACAACCTGGAACGGCTATAAGTCAACACAGTACCCACGTTGCAGGTACCATTATGGCTGCCGGTATTAACCCGAATGCTAAGGGTATGGCATTTGGTTTACAAAGTTTAATCTCCTACGATTTTAATGGAGATGCCGCTGAAATGGCTACTGAAGCAGGTAATGGGATGTTGATCTCAAACCACTCTTACGGATATATTGCTGGCTGGTATTACAATTCATCGCCAAGCGGTGGTGGGGCTGCCCGTTGGGAGTGGATGGGTAATGACGGGGCTTACAAAGATTATAAATTTGGCTTATACGATGGTAGTGCTCAGAATTATGATAATATCTGCTATCTATCCCCCTATTACCTCCCTATAAAATCAGCAGGGAATAATCGTGGAGAAACTGGCCCTGCTGTTGGGCAAACCTATTACAGGCAAGTTGCAGGCACTTGGACACAATTTACCCGTACTGCTGGAGATATTTATAGTAACGACTCGTACGATTGCCTTTCTCTCACATCAAATGCAAAAAATATTTTAACCGTAGGTGCAGTAAGCGGTATACCTAATGGACCCTTCATACCCAATAATATTCAAATTTCTTCTTTTAGTAGTTTTGGCCCTACCGACGATGGGCGTATAAAACCCGATGTGGTGGGTATGGGCGTATCGCTTACATCCACCATTCCAACTAGCCCTACCGCATACGGATCATTAAGTGGAACCTCCATGTCAGCACCCAATGTTACAGGTACCTTGGTATTACTGCAAGAAGCCTATGTACAAAAAAATCCAGGAAAAGTTATGCGTTCTGCGACTCTTAAAGGCTTAGTTATTCATACTACAGATGATGCAGGTAATACCGGCCCGGATTATATTTATGGTTGGGGCTTAGTGAATGCGGAAAAAGCTGCAAAGGTAATTTTAGGAGACGGTGCGACCCACCGAATTACAGAAGATGTATTAAACGAAGCAGCATCTAAAACAATAAACTTAATTAGTTCTGGTTCCGGACCATTGGTAGCCACCATTTGCTGGACGGACCCCCCTGGTGTCCCTGGTAATAGCAACGATGACCCTACCCCTAAGCTAATGAACGATCTAGATCTACGCATAAGCGATGGTACGCAAACCTACCGACCTTGGATACTAAATCCAATGATACCAGGAAATTCCGCCACCACCGGTGATAATACGCTAGATAACGTAGAGCAAATAATTATTAGCAATCCGATACCAGGCAAAGCCTACACCTTAACCATTGGCCATAAGGGAAGTTTGACTAGCGCCAAACAAGCCTATTCCTTAATTTTATCGGGTGTAGGTGGGACTAGTTACTGTGCATCTGCCCCTACCAGCACAGCCGATTCTAAAATTTCTAGCTTTAGCTTTGCCAATGTAAGCTACACAGCAGCAGCTGTTTGTACAGGATATACCGATTTAACAAGCCAATCTATCCAGGTAGAAGCGGGAGCTAGCTACCTAGCCACAATTGGCTTGGGTACTTGTGGAGTACAAAAAGATAAAAGAGCAAAACTTTACATCGATTTTAACAACGATGGCACTTTTGATGAAACTTCTGAACTAGCAGCAAGTTCAGACCTTTTATTTGGTTCGGCTGGAAATACTACATTTAGCAGTACGATTACCATACCATCTAGCGTAACCATTGGCAACTCAAGCAGAGCACGTTTAGTGTTATCTGAAGTAAGTAATGCAAGTAGCATTAGCGCCTGCGGAAGCTATGCAAATGGTGAAACTTTAGATATAAATATCAAGTTTAATGCCCCTAGTAAAGATGTGGGTGTAAACACCCTGATAGATCCTGCAAGCGGTACCTGCTCAAAAACAGGCCAAACGGTTACTGCAAATGTTAAAAATTTCGGTAGTAGCGCAGTAAGTGGCATTAGCCTAACCGCACGTATATACGACGGAACTACTTTGCTTACTACCCTGACAGGAAGCTATTCGGGTAGTATTGACCCAGGAATGGATGTAAACATTACCACAACTGGCGGATTTAACTTAATAGGCGGCACTACCTATACCATACAAACTGAAACTAGCTTAACCGGTGATTTAAACCCAACAAACAATTTGCTCAGCAGTATCGTTACTACGAGTACTGCCCCAGCTCCAAGTAATTTACTGGTAACTAAATGTGAGAATGCAAGTTCGTATACTCTTTCGGGAACTAGCGGTGGCACTATTTTTTGGTATAAAACTGCAACCGATGCCTTACCTGTAGCCTTTAATTTATCGGGGCAAAGTGCAAGCTATACCGAGGCAGGAAGCAATATCACTACATTTCATGCCGGTGTAAATGATTTTAGCGGCAAACTAGGACCGGCAACAAATACATTATTTGGAGTTACTGGCACTACATATCTAAGTGGAAACAATCCATCCGTATTGATGAAAGCCAATGCACCTGTAGTGCTAGAAAGTGCCAGATTATATATTGGTGCAGGCGGCAAAATAACCTTTATTGCCAGCAAAACCAGTACAGGGGCAGAAGTTTCGAGAGTAACCCTCGATGTAACCCCGAATGGTGCCACTGGGCAAGTTTATCCATTGAATTTACTTCTACCCGAAGCTGGCGATTACACCGTTTCTATTGAATACCAAAATGGAGCTACTATTTTCCGAAATAATTTAGGGGTAAGTGGCTATCCATTTAAGTTGGGCGAAGTATTTAGCATTACCGGAAATACTGCATCTGATGGAACAAATGCTAATTATTATCAAGCATTTTACTACTATTTCTACGATTTAGCCGTTCGTTCGGCAGGCTGTAGCAATACACAACGCACCGCTGTAACTACAAGTAGTTTGGCAGCTCCTACCATTACAAAAAATGGGACTATTTTAACTTCAAATGCCACATCAGGGAACCAATGGTTCTTAAATGGAACCAGTATAGCAGGTGCAAACGCTACAACGTATAATGCCACGCAAATAGGCACCTATACCGTACAAAAAACAGTGGGCAC
>CANGZX010000150.1 GCA_947458775.1 Sphingobacteriaceae bacterium
AAGAACGCAGAAAATACGCCGCATACCTATCATTTAGCAGATACATTAGATAAACAAGCCAACTTAATAAGCCTTTTGGCAGCCCAATCGGAAATTTGTTTCGATACCGAAACTACCGGCACCGATGCCAATAATTGCGAATTGGTTGGCCTTTCTTTTGCCATTAAACCCGGAGAAGCTTGGTACGTTCCTGCTCCCGAAAATCGTCAAGCCTGTGTGCAATTGCTTTCGTTTTTTAAGCCCATTTTAGAAAATCCGGCCATTGGTAAAATTGGTCAAAACATTAAGTTTGATATTTTGGTATTGAAGAATTACGGTCTTGAAGTACAAGGAAAATTATTCGATACCATGTTGGCGCATTACGTGCTCGACCCCGATAGTCGCCACGGCATGGATATTTTGGCCGAGAACTATTTAGGCTATACGCCCATTTCTATTACCACCCTAATTGGCGCCAAAGGCAAAGGCCAAGGCAGCATGAAAGATGTGCCCCTAGATAAAATTACCGAGTACGCCGCCGAAGATGCCGACATTACCTTGCAGTTGAAACAAGCTTTTGAGCCACTCTTGCAACCGGTAAATGGCGATACCTTATTGGCCGATATGGAACACCCCTTGGTGTATGTTTTAGCCGATATGGAACGGGAAGGCGTTTCTTTAGATACCGCCGCCTTGCACGAATTATCCAAGCAGTTGGAGATAGATATTGTTCAATTAGAAAAGAGCATTTACGAAAAAGCAGGAGTACGCTTCAACATCGCATCGCCTAAACAATTGGGCGAAGTGCTGTTCGATAAATTGCAGCTAGACCCCAAAGCCAAAAAAACCAAAACCGGCCAATACCAAACCGGCGAAGATGTTTTATCGGCCTTGGCCCATAAGAGCGATATTGTGCAGGATATTTTAGATTTCCGCCAATTGCAAAAATTAAAATCGACCTATGTAGATGCTTTGCCGCAACTACTTAACCCGAGAACAGGTCGTATACATACCTCTTATAACCAAGCCGTAGCGGCTACGGGGCGTTTAAGTTCCAATAACCCCAATTTGCAAAACATTCCGGTACGTACCGAACGTGGGCGTGAAGTGCGCAAGGCCTTCATTCCGAGAGATGCCAACCACGTATTGCTCTCTGCCGATTATTCGCAAATTGAGTTGCGCTTAATTGCCGAGATTAGTAAAGATGCCAATATGTTAGAGGCCTTTGCCCAAGGCTTAGACATTCACACCGCTACGGCGGCTAAAGTGTATGGTGTGCCTTTAGCCGAAGTAGACGCTACCCAACGAAGAAATGCCAAGGCGGTAAACTTTGGTATTATTTACGGCCAATCAGCTTTCGGACTTTCGCAAAACTTAGGTATTCCGAGAAAAGAAGCCGCTGAGATTATTGACAATTATTTTCAGCAATACCCGGGTGTAAAACAGTACATGCAAAACACCATGATTTTTGCCCGAGAACACGGCTATGTACAAACCATCATGGGCCGCAGACGTTATCTGCGTGATATCAATTCGCAAAATGCAACTGTACGTGGCTTTGCCGAACGAAATGCTATCAATGCTCCCATTCAAGGTTCGGCAGCCGATATGATTAAGCTGGCCATGATTCGCATTCACCAAGATATCATAGACCAAAAATTAGCTGCCCGTATGACCATGCAGGTGCACGATGAGTTGGTGTTTGATGTGCCCAAAGGAGAAGTAGAAAAGTTAAAACTCATTATTCGCGATAGGATGGTAAACGCCATGCCCGTAAATGTGCCCATTGAAGTAGAAATTGGAGAGGGTACGAACTGGCTGGAGGCGCATTAATTTTTTAGTTTTTTCCTTTCCTAGCTCCTGTTTTCAAATAAGGGGTGGGTTTTTTCGTTCTGAGTTATGCTTCAAGCATAATCTATGGTTCAAAGAAAACATTTTCGAATGAATTTTTCGACTTGTGTTTCCCCTCCTGTGGAGGGGTGTCCGCAGGACGGGGTGGTTCATAAACAATTCTTGGTAAATGGTACCCTTATACCGCATCGTCCGGTTTTACAATTGCCCTGCAACCCACAATTAAAGGAACGTGCCAAAGCCTTGAGAAAGGCGGGTAATTTGCCGGAAGTGTTATTTTGGCAACAAGTGAATAAAGGTAAATTCTACCAAATTGATTTTGATAGACAGCGTGTTATTGGCAATTATATTGTTGATTTTTATGTGAAACGCTTAGGCTTAGTAGTGGAGATTGACGGCATTATTCACGATTTCCAACACGTATACGACCAAGAGAGGGAAGCGTATTTACGTACTCTGGGTTTAAGGGTTTACCGTATTTCTGCTACTGATGTGATTAAGCGTATTGAAGGTGTAATGATTGGGTTGGAGGGTTTTATCATTGAACAGTTTGGGCTACCTAGCTTTCCCACCCCGTCACAAGGTGACACCCCTCCAAAGGAGGGGAATAGCACCAGGCTGTAAGGTTGCTTTTAAAGATTTTCTGTACTTTTGAACGATGCAAGCCGCTAAAAAAATTTATTTCGCTTCCGATTTTCATTTGGGTGCGCCTTCTTATGCCAAAAGCAGAGAGCGTGAAGCCCAGGTGGTGGCTTGGTTGGATAAAATTAAAGCCGATGCCGCTGAAGTATTTTTAATGGGCGATGTGTTCGATTTTTGGTTCGAATACGCCACCGTTGTACCGAAGGGCTTTGTGCGTTTGCAGGCTAAAATTGCCGAGTTAACCGATGCCGGCATTGCGGTAACCTTGTTTAAAGGCAACCACGATATGTGGATGTTTAGTTATTTCCAGCAGGAGTTGGGCGTAAACATCGTGTCGGATGAGTTGGTGCTAGAGCGCAACGGAAAGAAATTTTATTTGCACCATGGCGATGGTTTAGGCCCCGGCGATGCCACTTATAAAGTATTAAAAAAGTTTTTTCGCAGTGGATTTTGCCAATGGTTATTTGCTCGGCTGCACCCGAATTTTGGCATGGGCTTGGCTTCGTATTTTTCTAGAAAAAGCCGCTTGGCTAACGGGAATAAAGAAGCTTTTGCCGGTGAAGATAAAGAGTGGTTGGTGGCTTATGCCAAGGAGGTACTCCAGCATACGCATTACGATTATTTTGTATTTGGCCATCGCCATTTACCCTTAGATATTCAATTGAGTGCCACGAGCCGTTACGTGAATTTGGGCGAATGGATGAATTACCAATCGTATGCGGTATTTGATGGGGAGGTTTTAACCTTGGTGTCGTAAGTTTTAGCTACTTTTGTGCGCTTTTGTGGGTTCATAAACCCGATTGCAGTCCCGATTTATCGGGACGGAAAGCGGGACTGTATGACCTTTGTTGTACGGGTATTGATTTTCTGAAAAATAAGATATGTTAGATAAGTTAGAAGCTATTAAGGTTCGTTGGCAAGATGT
>CANGZX010000151.1 GCA_947458775.1 Sphingobacteriaceae bacterium
GGCAGGCGCATCAGGGTGTCGCCATCGGTGGCGGTAAGCCGCAGGGCGTCGTCGAGGCTCAGGCCAGGTTTGGCGCTGCAGAAGCGCTCGGCATATTTGAGGTCGGCGGGCCGCAGTTCGATCCAGGCCCCTTTGATTTGTTGCTCTTTTTTATTGAGCGTGACGAATTGAACATCTACGATATTCCGATTGCCAAGATTACCGATGATTTTTTGGCCTATATTCATGAACTAAGTTCGGTAAATATGGAGGTAGCCAGCGAATTTATTTATGTGGCAGCTACCTTAATGCGCATTAAGGCTAAAATGTTGTTACCTCGGCAAGAATTAGATGCCGATGGCAACGAAATAGACCATCGCCAAGATTTGGTTCAAAAACTGTTGGAGTATAAGCGTTTTAAAGAGGTAGCCGAAACTTTAAAAGCCTTAGAAGATGCCCGATTTTTACAAGAAAAACGAGGCCATATTCCCCAAGATTTAGCGAACATGATTGCCGAAACGGCTAATCCAGCAGAAGAATTGGCTTCGCTAGATTTGTATAAACTCTTGCTAAGTTACGAGCGCCTATTGAGCAAATACGAGCTACGCTCTACTGTTGATGTACATACCGTAGTGCAATACCCCTACACCATTGAAAAGCAAAAACAAGTAATTTTAAACTTGTTAGGCATCAATACCAAGCTCGATTTTAAAGCTTTACAAGCACAATCGGAGAATAAAGTGCAGTTTGTGTATAATTTTTTAGCCCTATTAGAAATGCTGCAGCAAGAATTAGCCGATATTCAAATAGGCATGGGCTACAATAATTTTTGGCTAGAAGCTAAGCCTTAAAAAATCTGAAATTTAGCTGTGCTACATTCGGTTAAATGCGTATTTTTAGTTCCTTAATCCACCCATTTAATGAAAAGAGATCACGTTATTTTCGACCTCATTGCCGAGGAACAACACCGCCAAGAAACCGGTGTTGAATTAATTGCTTCCGAAAATTTTGTAAGCCCACAAGTAATGGAGGCTGCCGGTTCGGTATTAACCAATAAATATGCCGAAGGCTTACCCGGTAAACGCTATTATGGTGGTTGCGAAGTAGTAGATGAAGTTGAAGAAATAGCTATTGAACGAGCTAAGCAATTGTTTAACGCCGAATGGGTAAACGTGCAGCCGCACTCGGGTGCGCAAGCCAATGCCGCGGTGTTTTTGGCTTTATTAAAACCCGGAGATGCCATTTTAGGATTCGATTTATCGCACGGTGGGCACTTAACCCACGGTTCGCCGGTAAATTTTTCAGGAAAATATTTTAAACCCCACTTTTATGGCGTAGAGCGTGAAACGGGTTTAATTGATTATAAACAACTCGAAACGGTAGCTCGTAAAGAAAAACCAAAAGTGATTATTTGCGGTGCTTCGGCTTATTCTAGAGAATGGGATTATGCGTTTATTCGTAAAGTAGCCGACGAGATCGGTGCCTTGGTTTTGGCCGACATTTCACATCCATCGGGCTTAATTGCTCGGGGATTGTTGGATGATCCACTTCCGCATTGCCATGTAGTAAGTACCACTACGCATAAAACTCTTCGTGGGCCACGTGGCGGGATGATTATGATGGGAAAAGATTTCGAAAATCCGTTCGGCTTGACGACGCCAAAAGGTGAAATCCGCATGATGTCGTCGGTTTTAGATGGAGCGGTTTTCCCGGGTACCCAAGGTGGTCCTTTAGAGCATATTATTGCCGCCAAAGCCATTGCTTTTGGAGAGGCCTTGAGCGAAAGCTATATGAAATACATTCTTCAAGTGAAGAAAAATGCAGCCGCCATGGCCAATGCTTTGGTACAACGTGATTACCATATCATCTCCGGCGGTACCGATAATCATTTAATGTTGCTCGATTTACGCAATAAAAACATTACCGGTAAAGAGGCCGAGGCGGTATTGGGTCATGCTGGCATTACCGTAAATAAAAACATGGTGCCATACGATGATAAATCGCCATTTGTTACTTCGGGTATTCGTTTGGGAACAGCGGCAATTACCACCCGTGGCTTAAATGAAAAAGATATGGAAACCATTGTAGGTTTAATCGATGAAGCTTTATCTGCACCAGACAATGCGGCAAATTTAAAACGCCTTGCTACTAACGTTTCTGATATGATGGGCGCTTATCCCCTGTATAAAGACTAATTACTAGCCAACATTATTCTGCAAAAGCCAAGGCACACACACTGATTTGTACCTTGGCTTTTTCTTGTAGTGTTACCATGCAAGCTTCTAAGGTAGCTCCGGTAGTAATTACATCATCTACGAGTAAAATGTGTTTCCCTTCCAGTTCCGTTGGGTTTTTTACTTCAAAGGCATCTTGTAGATTTTCATAGCGTGCAAATCTCGATTTTTTTGTTTGTGTTTCGGTAAATAAAGCACGTTTTAGCACTTTATCTACTACCAAACAGCCCAAACTTTTGCTTAAGCCCTCGGCCAAGCAGGCACTTTGATTATAGCCTCTGCTTTTTAATTTTTTAGGATGTAAGGGTACCGGTATAAGGATATCAGGGCGAATAAAAGTGCCCGATTTAAGTAATTCTTGTCCATACAATTCACCCATGCGCACAGCCAATTCTGGGCGTTTATTGTACTTGATGTTATGGAGTAAGTGTTGTACTCTATTCCCTTTACGGAAATGAAGAAAGGCACCTGCTTGTTTAATGGGCACTCTGCCCCAAAATTGCTTCACCACTTTATTCTCTTCGTCTTTATGAAAATTCGTTTTGGGCAAGCTATACAAGCAGGAAAGACATATTTCTACTTCGCCGGGGTAAAGATTTTTACCACAAGCCCCACATAATTCAGGGAAAAAGAGTCCGAAAAAATCGCGAAGATATGTTGTTAGGATACCCATAATAGCCAATTGTTTTTAGCTAAAAAGGATTTTTTACAAAATTATTGTTCTTTAATGGCTAATTGCCCGCAAGCGGCATCAATATCTTTTCCTCTACTGCGACGAATATTGGTTATAATGCCTTGGCTTTTTAAGTAGTCGGCAAAGGCTTCAATTTTATCTACCTCAGCATTTTTAAAATCGGCCAAAGAAATGGGGTTGTATTCTATGAGGTTTACCTTACAGGGTACGTGTTTGCAAAAGCGGGCTAATTCTTGCGCATCAATAAGTTCGTCGTTAAAGTTGTTAAATACAATGTATTCGTAAGTAACTGGGTTTTTAGTTTTGGCAAAATAATATTTAAGCGCTTCGGCCAATGCTTTTAAGCTATTTTGCTCATTTATGGGCATAATTTCGTTGCGCTTTGCATCATTGGCCGCATGTAGGGAGAGGGCCAAATTGAATTTTACCCCATCATCGCCCAATTTTTTTATCATTTTGGCAATACCCGCCGTAGA
>CANGZX010000152.1 GCA_947458775.1 Sphingobacteriaceae bacterium
AAAGAGCTAAGTAATGGTACAACAGGAATCAAGATTAAATGTTGCTGACAACAGCGGAGCCAAAGAAGTATTGGTAATTCGTGTGTTAGGAGGTACCGGTAAGCGTTACGCTTCATTGGGCGACAAAATTGTCGTTACCGTAAAAAGTGCTATCCCAGCTGGTAACATTAAAAAAGGTACGGTTTCAAAAGCCGTAGTGGTAAGAACCAAAAAAGAAGTTAGACGCAAAGACGGGTCGTACATTCGTTTCGACGATAATGCGGCGGTATTGCTAAACGCTCAGGACGAACCACGTGGCACACGTATTTTCGGCCCAGTTGCCAGAGAATTGCGTGAAAAACAGTTCATGAAAATTGTATCCTTAGCACCAGAGGTATTGTAATATGGAAAGAAAAAATAACAAACAGCCTAAATTAAAAATCCGTAAAGGAGATCTAGTGCAAGTAATTGCAGGGGACTCTAAAGGTAAACAAGGCAAAGTATTAGAGGTAATATTAGCCACTAATAGAATAGTTGTAGAAGGCGCTAACTTGGTATCTAAACACACCAAGCCAAACGCTGCCAACCCTAACGGAGGCATCGTGAAACAAGAAGCTGCTATCCATGTATCAAACCTCATGGTAGTTGATGCCAAAAGTGGTAAACCAACTCGTGTGGGTAAACAAAAAAATGCCAATGGAAAGTCCATTCGTGTAGCTAAAAAATCTGGGGAGGAAATTAAGTAATGACGTACGTACCAAGATTAAAGACAAAATATAAAGACGAGATTCGCAGCTCGTTGAAAGAGAAATTCCAATACAAAAGTGTAATGGAAGTTCCAAAATTGCAGAAAATTTCAATCAACCAAGGTGTTGGTGGTGCTACTACCGATAAAAAATTGATTGAAAATGCCATTAAAGAAATGACCACTATTACCGGTCAACAAGCAGTGGCTACATTCTCTAAAAAAGATATTTCAAACTTCAAATTGCGTAAAGGCATGCCAGTAGGTGTGCGTGTAACGCTACGCGATAATACCATGTTCGAGTTTTTAGATCGTTTGGTAGCCGTAGCATTACCACGTATCCGCGATTTCAAAGGTATTAACGATAAAGGATTTGATGGCCGAGGTAACTATACCTTAGGTGTAACAGAACAAATCATTTTCCCAGAGATTAATATTGATCAAATCAATAAAATTGCGGGTATGGATATCACTTTTGTAACCTCTGCTAAAACAGATGTAGAAGCATTGGAATTATTAAAACAATTCGGTTTACCATTTAAGAATCAACAAGCTAATGGCTAAAGAAGGTTTAAAAGCACGTGAAGTAAAACGTGCCAAATTAGTAGCAAAATACGCTGAAAAAAGAGCGGCATTAAAAGCTGCAGGCGATTTAGTAGGCTTAGATAAATTGCCTAAAAACTCGTCGCCAGTTCGTTTACACAACCGTTGTAAATTAACAGGCCGTCCACGTGGTTACATGCGTCAATTTGGTATTTCAAGGGTAACATTCCGCGAAATGGCCTTAGACGGAAAAATCCCGGGGATTAAAAAAGCAAGCTGGTAAAACAGCTTTGAGTTTTGTGTGATCAGTTTGGAGTAATTTCCAAACTAAGAACACCGAACTCCAAACTAGAATATTAACCGATGAAAGGTCCGAAGTGGAAACCCTCATCATAAACTATAAAAATGAATACAGATCCAATAGCAGATTATCTTACGAGAGTAAGGAATGCCATTAAGGCCAACCACAGGGTTGTTGAAATTCCTGCATCAAACCTCAAAAAGGAAATTACGAAAGTACTTTTTGATAAAGGTTACATTACGAACTACAAATTTGAGGATACTACCGCTCAAGGCATTATTAAAATTGCCTTGAAGTACCATCCAATTACTAAAGTTCCTGCTATTCGCACCATTACACGTGTGAGTAAGCCTGGTTTGAGAAAATATGCAGGTGTAGAACGCTTGCCACGTGTATTAAATGGTTTAGGTATCGCAGTATTATCTACCTCTAAAGGTGTAATGACTGATAAAGAAGCCCGCAACCTGAATATCGGTGGTGAGGTATTGTGTTATGTTTATTAATCAGGAGGAAGAACGATGTCAAGAATAGGAAAAGCTCCCATCAGTATCCCGGCCGGTGTAACCGTAACCGTATCAGATACAAACTTAGTGACCGTAAGCGGTCCTAAAGGTACCTTAACACAAGATGTAGATACCGATATTAAAATAGTTCAAGAAGGCGACATCTTAACCGTTGTACGTCCATCGGAACAAAAACGCCATAAAGCGTTACACGGATTATACCGTTCGTTAATTTTTAACATGGTAGTTGGTGTAACCGAAGGCTATAAAGTAGAACAAGAACTAGTGGGTGTGGGTTACCGTGCTACGAATACTGGCAATACTTTAGATTTAGTTTTGGGTTATTCTCACCATTATGTGTTCGAATTACCGAAAGAAATTAAAGTAGCAACTACCGCTGAAAAAGGTAAAAACCCCACTATTATTTTAGAAAGTATCGACAAACAATTATTAGGTCAAGTAGCAGCAAAAATACGTTCGTTACGTGCACCAGAGCCTTACAAAGGAAAAGGTATTAAGTTTGTTGGTGAAGTATTACGTAAAAAAGCAGGTAAGTCTGCAGCTAAAAAATAATCATCATGGCAGGAATTAAATTATCTCGTAGAGAGCGAATTAAAAGAGGAATCAGAAAAAGATTATCCGGTTCTGCTGAGCGTCCACGTTTATCTGTTTACAGATCTAACAAAGGTATTTATGCTCAAATTATTGATGATAATACCGGTAAAACCATTGTTTCAGCATCATCTATCTCTAAAGATTTTAGTGCAAAAGGAAACAAATCAGAGCAATCTAAAGCGGTTGGTAAAGCAGTAGCTGAAAAAGCACTTGCAGCTGGTATTAAACAGGTAGTTTTTGATAGAAATGGTTATTTATACCATGGTCGTGTTCAGTCATTAGCTGAAGGCGCACGTGAAGCTGGTTTAAACTTTTAATTCAAGAAGAAGATGTCAACTATCAATATAAAAAGAGTAAAATCAAGCGAAATCGAATTAAAAGATCGCTTAGTAAGCATCCAGCGTGTTGCCAAGGTAACCAAAGGTGGTCGTACCTTCAGTTTTTCAGCTATCGTAGTGGTAGGTGATGAGAATGGAGTAGTAGGCTACGGTTTAGGTAAAGCTAAAGAGGTAACTGAAGCCATTGCTAAAGGTGTAGATGATGCTAAAAAGAACTTGGTTAAAGTTCCAATTATCAACAATACTATTCCTCATGAGCAAATTGGTAAGTTTTCTGGAGGCTTTGTATTTCTTAAACCTGCTGCAAACGGTACTGGTGTAATTGCTGGTGGT
>CANGZX010000153.1 GCA_947458775.1 Sphingobacteriaceae bacterium
AGGCCTTTATTTTGACCAAGGCCCGATTTCTATGCTTTTAAACGATACCCTAGCACGACCAACTTTAATAACTGCCACCAACCTCATGCGCTATTTGGTTGATACTCCTTTAACCCAAACACGCTAAGCTATGATTACACCTTACTTAAGCTCTATTTTAAGCATTTTTTTTGCCTTAGGAGCGCTAAATTTAAACACGTCCCAAACACAAAACCTATTAGGCGTGCAGGGGCCAATTGTTTTCGAAAAAACAAGCTTCAGCTTATCGTGGAGTTCACACCCCTCAGCTACCTACTATAAACACGAGTACCTAGCCAAAGGCGTAAACCCCGACCAATATAAAGAGATGTTCATGATTGAATTTTTAGCGGACGAATTAGCTTCTCCCAAAAATATGGCACTAGAGAAAATTAGCAGCACCAACGATCGTAAAAAAATAGACCCCTACGCATTTGCAGAGTGCCTAAAGCAAGATAAAACCGGAAATGATGTACTAATTAATTTTATACAAAGCGATGCCAATGGAAAAGCAGCAAGCGTTGTAGAGTGGAATACCTATCGTTATATAAAAACTACCACCAAAGAAGGTAAAAAAGGTTTACTACTCTTAGCCATAAGCCGTAGAGGGTACGGAAAATCAATTCCTGCATTTTTGAGTATAATTAAATCGCAAAAAAGCACCACAGCAGCTGCTTTAGCAATGTTTAAACTACCTGAAATTTCGTTAAAATAGCCTGCCAATTTGCTGAGAAAATTTGTACCTTTTGAAAGCAATTTAAACATGCTACATTATGTCTAATCACGCTATTCAAACAGAAATTGATGCTAGTTATTTATATCAAAAATTAGCAGATAATGAATCGGATGAGCTTATTGCACACGTTTATGCACAAATGAGTGCTATCGAGAAAAGTCATGCGGAAGCATTTGCCCTCAAAGAAAATATCAACTTAGAAAGTATTTTTAAACCCTCTTGGCGTGCCAAGACCTTAAATACCATTGGCAAAATTTTTGGCTACGATTACGTACTAGGTACGCTTATGGATACTGAAAAAAGTATCTCTAATGCAGTTATTAAAACAAAAAAAGAACATAAACTAGAACTTACTGGCACCGAAACCAATCACGTAAAAATATTACGGTCCATAGTTGAGAAAGATAGTAAACGAGCTGGAGCATATATCTCCAAATTCGAGAGTCGCCACCGATCGGTAGGTGGCAACGCCATTCGGGCCGCCGTATTGGGCGGTAACGATGGGTTGGTATCTAACTTCAGCTTGGTAATGGGCATAGCAGGAGCCACGGCCGGTGGTTCGGGTGTACTAATTGCAGGTTTAGCAGGTATGTTAGCAGGCGCATTATCCATGGCGCTCGGAGAGTGGATTTCGGTAAAAAGTTCGCAAGAACTCTACGAAAATCAGATGGAGATTGAAATGGAAGAGTTGGAAACTAACCCCGAAGGAGAACGCCAAGAATTAGCCCTTATTTACATGACCAAGGGCATTGAAGAAAAGCAAGCCCAAGCCATGGCCACCGAAGTAATGAAAGATAAAACCCATGCACACGAAATCTTGGTGAAAGAGGAATTGGGTATCAATGCCGAAGAACTACAAGGCTCGGCAACCGAAGCAGCCATTTATTCGTTCCTGCTGTTTACTATTGGGGCTATTATCCCTGTATTGCCATTTTTCTTTACTACCGGCTTTACTGCCATCGCTTTTAGCGTTGCAGGGAGTGCTGTAGGTTTATTCATAATTGGTGCTGCGATTACTTTATTCACTGGTAAAAACGTATGGTATTCGGGCTTTAGGCAGGTTTTCTTCGGACTAGCCGCCGCCGCCGTTACCTACGGAATTGGCCATTTGGTAGGTATAGCCATTGCTTAAGAGCTAAGCCAGAACATTTGATAAGATATTTCAGCCTTAGCTAGGGCCAAAAATTTCATTATTTTTGAGAAAGGACATCTCTCCAAAAAAAGAAACCAATGAAAAACAGAAGAACTTTTTTAAAACTTTCGGCCTTAAGTACCGCCGGCTTTGCTATTAAACCCTTCCAAACTTTAGGAGCAATTTCTCTCAAAACAAATGCAAAAAGCAATAAGCCCATAGTACTTTCTACGTGGCGTTTTGGTTTGGAGGCAAACGCTGCCGCTTGGGAAGTTTTAAAAACAGGTGGAAGATCATTGGATGCTGTAGAAGCTGGTGTACGAGTGCCCGAAGGCGACCCGAATGAACGTAGCGTAGGCTATGGAGGCCGGCCCGATAGAGATGGACGAGTAACACTCGACGCTTGCATCATGGACGAATTTTCAAACATTGGTTCGGTAGCTTGTCTAGAATATATTAAACACCCCATCTCTGTTGCTAGGGCTGTAATGGAAAAAACGCCCCACGTGATGCTCGTTGGAGATGGTGCCCTCCAATTTGCTTTAGCCCAAGGATTTCCCAAAGAGAATTTACTCGTAGAAGAATCGGAAAAAGAGTGGAAAGAATGGCTAAAAACCAGCCAATACAAACCCCTTGCAAACATAGAAAACCACGATACCATTGGTATGATTGCCCTAGATGCTCAAGGCAATCTTTCTGGAGCTTGCACTACCAGCGGCATGGCTTTTAAAATGCATGGGCGTGTGGGCGATTCGCCCATTATAGGAGCCGTTTTATATGTTGACAATGAAGTAGGCGCTGCCACAGCCACCGGACATGGCGAAGAAGTAATTCGTACGGCAGGTTCTTATTTGGTAGTAGAATTGATGCGCCAAGGTAAATCGCCGGAAGCAGCGTGTAAAGAAGCCGTAGAACGCATTGTAAAGTTACAGCAACGCAGAAATAAAAATTTGAAAGATATACAAATTGGCTTTATTGCACTCAACAAACAAGGGCAATATGGTGCATATTGTCTGCAATCGGGCTTTAATTATGCGGTTTACGATACCCAAGATGGCAACCGTTTACTAGATTCAGCCTATTATTTAAAAGGATGAAAAAGCTAGAAATTGCTTGCTTCAGTCTAGATTCTGCCAAAATAGCTGCCCATGCCGGAGCCGATCGTATTGAATTTTGCGCCGACTATAACTTGGGAGGAATTACCCCAAACATAGCCGATTTTAGTGAACTACGAGCGTTCTATTCCGGACCTATTTATGTGATGATTAGACCTCGAGGTGGCAATTTTGTATATACCGATACCGAACTTAGGAAGATGCAAGATGATATAACTGCCTTCGGTAAACTAGGTGCCGATGGTTTTGTCTTTGGCGCTTTAACTATTGATGGGCAGGTAGACTTGGAAGCAAATGCGCAATTACTAGCCGCAAAAGCCGGACTCCCCTGCACCTTTCATCGGGC
>CANGZX010000154.1 GCA_947458775.1 Sphingobacteriaceae bacterium
AAGCCTTGGCCTTCGTTTTCTTTTACAAAATAGCGAATGTTGACGGTGTATTGGTAGCTTTCTACCAAACTCCGAGCATCGAGGCTAGAGCCATCTTCTACCACCAGTACCTCAAAATTTGTATATTCTTGTTGGGTAAGGGTGTGCAACAATTCGTCAATTTCTTGCGGACGGTTGTATAGCGGAATGATGATGGAGAAAAACATGGCGGTGTGTTTAAACCTTATCGCCTATGTGATAATGGTTGCGTTCTGGGGCATTACGAGAAACCAACTCGGCAATAAAGCCGGTTAAAAACAACTGAAAGCCAACAATAATGGCCACCAAGGCTATATAAAACAAAGGCTGATCGGTTACATTGCGGTAAGCTAGGCCTTTAGAAATGTCTGTTAATTTATCTACAATAAGCCAAATGGTAATTGCTAAACCACCCAAGAAACTGAGCATACCCATGGTACCAAAAAAGTGCATGGGGCGTTTGGCAAATTTGCCTACAAAAAAGATAGAGAGTAAATCTAAAAAACCGTTTACGAAGCGGCTAAAGCCAAATTTGGTGGTGCCGTATTTACGGGCACGGTGTTCTACCACTTGCTCGGCAATTTGCGTAAAACCTGCCCATTTAGCTAAAACCGGAATATAGCGGTGCATTTCGCCATATACTTCAATGCTTTTAACTACTTCGTTTTTATAGGCTTTTAAACCGCAATTAAAATCGTGGAGGTTGTGTATGCCCGACATTTTACGGGTAACGGCATTAAACAATTTGGTTGGAATAGTTTTGGTAAGTGGATCGTAGCGTTTCTTTTTCCAGCCCGATATTAAGTCGAGATTTTCTTCTTTTATGCGCTGAAAAAGTACAGGAATTTCGTCGGGACTATCTTGCAAATCGGCATCCATGGTAATCACCACATCCCCTTGTGCAACCTCGAAACCCACGTTTAAAGCTGCCGATTTACCGTAATTTCTACGGAAACGGATACCCAAAATTTGAGGATAATCGTTTTTTAAGGATTGAATAACAGGCCAAGAATTGTCTTTACTGCCGTCGTCTACCAAAATAATTTCATAGGAATACCCTTGCGCATCAAGCACTCGTTTAATCCAAGCGCATAATTCGGGCAGCGATTCTGCTTCGTTGTATAAGGGTATTACTAGCGATATATCCATAGGTGTGAAAAACAAACGTGCAAATTTCATCAAAATATCGATAAAATTTGCACGCTTTAAACGGCTTTTTAGTTATTCTTCGGTTGACGTAAAAATTGGTTGTTCTTTTTTGAAAATGGCGGCAAAAATAAGCGACATCACAAATTGAATCAATACGGCAATTCCTAAATTTTTAAGTACATCGGTAAAACTTGGATCGAATTGTGCTTTCATTTTTTCCAATACCTCAGGAATGGTTTTATCAATCGTGGCCTGATCCATTCCTAATTTCTCGTAGGTGGTGCTTAAATTTTGAGTTACAATTTCTGAAATCTTTTCGTAAGCACCTGGCTCAATAAATTTATAAAACACAAAATTGACTACAATACTTACCAAACCTGCAATAAAGGACATTAAAAAGATACCTTTTAAGGCTTCGCGGAAAGACCAAAATCCACCTACTTTTTTTCTTAAATCAATTGTAAAGAAAATATACAAAGCCAAAGAGAGTAACATCATGATGATGCCAAAAGAAGTGGCACCCATTAAATCTGGCGATACATAGTATACCAAAATACCCAAAATTGTGGAGATGCCACCGATATACAATCCGTTGTTGATGGCTAATTGGTTAGAATTTGATTCCATAGTAATTAAATTGGTTTATTAAAGTTAAGTAAAAGTTGATAAACGGCAAGGTCGGTTTCGGGTTGGGCGCTAGCTGCCAATACTTCTTCTTGTTCCGTTACCGATGGGTAAGGATTTCGGAAGAAACACATGATGGCATAAAACAGGTCCTTTATCTCGGCATCCTCTGCTAAATCTTTAGCCACCTTGGTTATTTCGGCAGCCGAGCTTTCCAATAAAATTTGGTTGGCAATTACCGGTTCGTAAATGCGGTATTCGTCCTGAAACTCGTCTTCGTCTACCAATAAAAATTCTTTCAAGAAATCGCTCAATTCTGGCTCAATATCTTCATCTTGGCACTCTTTTAAATACAACAAAACGTTGAGCAGTTCCGAGCCTCTGTCTAAGGTTTCTTCTTCAATGGCTTCCCATTCCGGCGAATCCAAATAGTCTTCCTCTAATTTCTTTACATCATCGGTAAAGAAATGAATGAACAATAAATCGATGATATATTCTCTCAGTTCCTCTAATTTCGGGTGCGCATCGATTACTTTATCTACGGCTGCTACCTTGGCCATAAAATCTTGATTCGATTTGAATGCCGAAGAAAGTTCAGATAAAATATCCGTGGTATCTACACCCGATGTTTGTGTAAAAGAGGATAAAAATGCGCCCAAGGCGGCTTGTATGGCTTTTTGCATGCTTAATTTTTTGACGTGTAATATTGATGGTTGGCACAAGCCCAACGTACTTTTCCTGTTAATTCGTGCCCCATAAACGGACTATTTGCCGATTTAGAAGCATTTGTTTGTTCATCAAAAATCCATTTTGCTTTCGGATCGAACAAAACCAAATCCGCAGCTTCGCCTTCGGCAATTTTTGGCAGGGCTAAGCCTAAAATTTTACGTGGCTCTAGGGCTAATTTTTTAATAATATCTCGGGTGGTTAAGCCCGCTTTAAGTGCTAGAGGCAATAAGGTTTGTAAACCTATCATTCCATAAGCGGCCAAACCAAATTCGAGCGCTTTAAATTCAATTTCGTGAGGGGTATGTTGCGAAACAACTGCATCAATGGTATCGTCGGCTAGGCCGGCTAAGAGTGCATTTCTATCTTCTTCGGTACGAAAAGGTGGTTTTACTTTATAATGTGAATCGAAACCAAGTAGGGCTTCTTCGTTGAGCACCAAATGGTGGGCAGCCACATCGCAGGTTACGGCAATGCCTTTTGCTTTGGCTTCGCGAATGAGTTGCACACTTTTAGCGGACGAAATGGTGCTAAAATGAATCGGGCTTTGATTATAAGCCGCCAGTTCAATGTCTCGTGAAATCATCAATTCTTCGGCTAAAGCCGGATTTCCTTTTAAACCTAAATAGGTACTTACTACACCTTCGTTTACCATGGCATTGGCTGCAACGCTGGCATCTTCGGCATACGAAAAAATACGGGCGCCAAAGCCTTTGGTGTACAAGAGCGCTCTGCTCATAACTCCAGCATGGGCCACCGGCTTATCGCCATCGGTAAAAGCCAAGGCTCCGGCTTGGTACATATCAAATAGTTCGGCCAGGGCCTCT
>CANGZX010000155.1 GCA_947458775.1 Sphingobacteriaceae bacterium
GTATACCTCCATGGCTTGAATTGCCATTTGCAAAGCCAAAGCACCCAAACCGGTAATCAAATAAAAATTTAAAAACCGTTTGGCACCAAACAAATATTCGAGCTGCGAACCAAAGGTGTAGAGGGCAAACATGTTGAACAAAATATGCGCAAAGCTCACGGGGCTGTGCATAAACATGTAGGTAATTACCTGCCAAATTCTAAAGTTGGGCGAATCGAAATAAAATACACCGAAATACTCTACCATAGGATACGCTCCGCCTTTACTAAATAATAGCGTAGCTATATAAAAGATGATATTAATGATGAGTAGGTTTTTTACAACCGTTGGTGTATTTGCAAAGGGTAATCGCATGGCGCTATTTTTCAAATTTTTGGAGTAATTCCTCCAAACTAAAGGTAACAATTATCGGTTTTCCGCTGATAGAAACTTGCGGCATTTCGCAGGCAAAAAGCTCATCTATTAGGGTAGTCATTTCTTCTATATTTAACGGGGTACCCGATTTTATTGCCGAGTTTTTTGCCAAGGTACGAGCCAATTGATCTCGTTTATTTAGTTTGAGTGCTGCTTGGTTATTTTTAAATCCTTCTAACAATTGCTCTAGCAATTCAACTTCGCTAGCGGTTGACGAAATATCCGCAGGCACGCCCTCCACCACAAAAGCATTCTTGCCAAATTCGCGAATTTGGAACCCTAAAGCTTGAATATCGGGCAATAATTCTTTTACCAATTCTGCATCGGCAGCCGAAAGCGTAACCGTTTCGGGGAATAAACTTTGCTGCGATGTACCGGGTTTATTGGCCAATTGCTGCACAAAACGTTCGTACAAAATACGTTCGTGGGCAGCTTGCTGATCAATTAACATAAAGCCCGATTTTATGGTAGACAAGATGAAACGTTGGTGCAATTGTACCAATTGCTTTTCGCCAATTTGAGGTATTGGATCTGCTAATGCGGCATCAAAAGTTAATTCATTAGGTGTATTTGGGCTACTTTTTAGTAACTCGTGAATGCCCGACCAATCTTGTTCTATTTTTTCGCGGGTTTGACCCATATGGTGCCTCGATGGCGCCGATTCAACCGAAGCTGCAAAAGGATTAAAATTGGGATTTACCCGAATACTCGGTGCCACAATATCTTCGGGGGCCTGCTGGGTAATCATTTGGCTGAATCCTGTTTCCTGATTAAAATCTAGTGTCGGCGCAATATTATACCTACCCAACGAACGTTTTACAGCCGAGCGAATAATGGCATACATTGCTCGTTCATCTTGAAACTTAATTTCGGTTTTGGTAGGATGTACGTTAATATCAATTTGTGCCGGATCAATCTCAATAAACAATACGTACAAGGGAAAACTATCCCGACTCAATACCTCCTCGAAAGCCGAAGCCACCGCATGGTTGAGGTAGGCATCTTTAATAAACCGACGGTTTACAAAGAAGAACTGTTCTCCCCGTGTTTTTTTGGCAAACTCAGGTTTGCCCACAAATCCCTCAATATTTATTATGCTGGTTTCTTCGGTAACGGGCACCAATTTTTGATTATAACCTGCACCAAAAACATGCACAATGCGCTGTTTTAAACTAGATGCGGGCAAATGAAACAATTCATTTCCATCGTGGTGTAAAGAGAAAAACAAATCGGGATGTGCCAAGGCCACCCGCTGAAATTCATCGATAATATGGCGCAACTCCACCGAATTACTTTTTAAGAAATTACGGCGGGCTGGTGTATTATAAAATAGGTTTTTAATGCTGATACTCGTTCCGGCGGCACAAGCAATGGATTCTTGCTTTTGTACCGTAGAACCCTCCATTTCTACCAAGGTGCCCAGCTCATCTTCTACCCTACGGGTTTTTAATTCTACTTGAGCAATAGCCGCAATAGAAGCCATGGCTTCGCCCCTAAAACCTTTGGTACGAATGGCAAATAAATCGGCAGCATATTTAATTTTGGAAGTAGCGTGACGCTCAAAACACATACGAGCATCGGTTGGGCTCATGCCACAGCCATTATCGAGCACCTGAATAAGTGCCTTTCCGGCATCTTTTACCAACAATTGAATGCGATCGGCACCGGCATCAATGGCATTCTCTAACAGTTCTTTAACTGCCGAAGCCGGACGCTGAACCACCTCACCTGCGGCAATTTGGTTTGCAACAGCATCGGGTAAAAGTTTAATAATATCTGACATGAACTGCTAAAATAGCTATTTTTTTGCCATTTTAAAGGCTAAAATTTGCTTCTCATTCGCATTCAAACGGTGCAATCCCTATATTTAAACACAGAAAATAAAACACAGCATGAAAAAAATCCTATTCTTCTTAGCCCTTAGCTTTTTGTGGGGCTGTTCAAGCAAAAAATCGGTCGATAGCTTAATTTACAATGCACACATTTACACCGTAGACAGCACCTTTAGCGAAGCAGAGGCCATGGCCATTAGCGATGGTAAAATTATAGCACTTGGCAAAAGCGTTGATTTGCAAAAAGTGTACAGCGCCAAAGAAGAAATAGATGCCAAAGGGAAAGCTATTTACCCGGGTTTTATTGACGGGCATGCCCACTTTTTAGCCTATGGCCTTGGCCTGAACACTGTTGATTTAGTAGGCACCAAAAGCTGGGAAGAAATTGTAACCAAGGTAAAAGACTTTGCTAGTCAAAACACCGAAGGCTGGATTTTAGGCCGAGGCTGGGACCAAAACGATTGGAACAACAAAAATTTTCCAAGCAATACAGAACTCAACCGTTTATTCCCCAATCAACCTGTACTTTTAAACCGGGTAGATGGCCATGCCGCCATTGCCAACCAAAAAGCATTGGATTTAGCCGGAATTAAACCTGGCCAGACCTTGGTAGGTGGCGAAATTGGTACTGCAAACGGAAAATTAACGGGTTTGTTGGTAGATAATGCCGTAGACCTGGTATCGAGCAAAATACCAAAACCAACTACCGAGCAAGTAAACAAAGCCTTATTGGCTGCTCAAAAAAACTGCTTTGCGGCAGGGCTTACCACCGTTGTAGATTGCGGCTTAGACCACCAAGCGGTAAGCACCATTGACGACTTGCAAAAGTCAGAACAACTAAAAATGCGTCTATTTGTGATGCTGTCCGATAATCTTAAAAATTTCGATTTTCTAGTTAAAAATGGCGCCATTAAAACCGATCGCCTAAATGTGCGTGCCTTTAAAGTATATGCCGATGGAGCCTTGGGCTCTCGTGGTGCTTGCTTACTAAACCCTTATGCCGACCAAGCCGGGCATTCTGGATTTTTATTAAGTCCGAAAGCGCATTACTTAGAATTAGCTCAAAAAATTGCCGATA
>CANGZX010000156.1 GCA_947458775.1 Sphingobacteriaceae bacterium
ATTTGCCAATCCAAGCTATACCCAACAATTTTCGCCACAACAAGTAGCCAATTTAAAAGCATCGGCCCGTTTAGAAAATTCCTATGCCGGCGTATTGGGTAAAAGTATTGAGCCTGTAATTAAACCTTTGGGTTTCGATTGGAAGATAGGCATCGCCCTCATTACTTCTTTTGCGGCCCGTGAGGTATTTGTGGGTACCATGGCTACCTTGTATAGTGCGCAAGGCGATGGTTCTCGTACAGAATCGGTACGGGATAGAATGGCCGAGGCTAGAAACCCCGATACCGGCGAATTGGTATTTACCTTACCCGTCGCTTTTTCCTTGATGATTTTTTACGCTTACGCCATGCAGTGCATGAGTACGCTGGCGGTGGTATACCGCGAAACCAAAAGCTGGAAATGGCCACTCATTCAATTGGTGTATATGACCGCCATGGCGTATGTGGCTAGTTTTTTGGTATATCAATTCTTAAGCTAATTTGTATTTTTAGGGGTGGATAGAATTCAACTACTCGACCAATACTTGCCGCCGCAATGTGCTCCGCTTATTGCCCGGTGGATTGATCATTTTCAGTGTGAATTTAAAATCTCCAGAAGCAGGGGTACCAAATTGGGCGATTACCGCCCTCCCTATGCCGGCCAAGGTCACCGCATTTCTATCAATTACGATTTAAATTCCTATTCCTTTTTAGTAACCACCGTGCACGAATTTGCGCATTTACTTACCTGGAACGAACATAAACGCAAGGCCAAGCCGCATGGTGCCGAGTGGAAAGCTAATTTTAAACGCATGATGCGTCCTTTTTTCGAGAAGGCAGTATTTCCCATGGATATTCAGCGGGCTATTGTGCAGTATTTGGAAAACCCTGCTGCGGCTAGTTGCAGCGATTTGCGTTTATCTCGGGCATTAAAAGCTTACGATGCCAGTCCCGAACATTTGTGTTTGTTAGAAACCCTCCCAATAGGCACAATGTTTAAGTGGAAAGCGGATAGGGTGTTTAAGATAGAAGCGAAAATTCGCAAGCGTTTCCGTTGTGTGGAACCTGCTACCGGCAAGGTCTATTTGTTTAATCCGCTGGTGGAGGTGGAGGCCTATATTACTAAATGACAGCTTAGCCTTTCTTCGGTGAATGTTCCGTTTTCCATTGTTGGCTAAACGATTCTTCGGCCACTTGAGGTAATTCGCGGTGTTTGGCCCAGCTTTTAGCGAAGAATTTTTGGAGTAGGCGGTTTTTGGTTTTTCCACTAAAGAAATCCATCAGTTTGCGGCTTTTCATTCCTTTTTTCCAGAAAAACCAGCCCCAATTTTCGGTACGGGTGCTTAGGCCTTCATCCACCGCATCGCGGCGGTTAAGCAAGAGCATTTTATGAATGTCAATTTTTACGGGGCATACCTCGGTGCATTTGCCGCAAAGGCTAGAGGCATAGCTGAGGTGTTTAAACTCTTCCATGCCGGCTTGGTGTGGGGTAATTACCGAGCCAATGGGTCCACTGTAAGTAGTATCGTAGCTGTGGCCTCCAATGTTTTTGTATACCGGGCAAGCGTTTAAGCAGGCCCCGCAACGAATGCAGTACAAGCCTTGGCGTTGGTCTTTCTGGGCCAACAAATTGGTACGCCCATTGTCCAGCAAAATCACATACATTTCCTCTGGTCCATCGCTTTCGTTCTCTTGGCGTGGGCCACTTAAAATGGTGTTGTATACGGTTAGGTTTTGTCCGGTGCCGTGGGTAGAAAGTAAGGGCCAAAATAAATCTAAATCGGCCATGGAGGGAATCAGTTTTTCGATACCCACAATGGCTATGTGTATTTTAGGGAAGGTGGTGCTCAATCTGGCATTTCCTTCGTTTTCTGTTAGGGCAATGCTGCCCGTATCGGCCAATAAAAAGTTGGCGCCAGTAATGCCAATATCGGCAGTGGTATATTTTTCGCGAAGCAGTTCTCGTGCTTTTTGGGTTAATTCTTCTGGCGTAGCGTTAGGCTCGGTGCCAAATTTTTCGTGAAATAAGTCGGCAATGGCTTCTTTGCTGAGGTGCATAGCCGGGGTTACAATGTGGTAAGGTTTTTGGCCCAATAGCTGCACAATGTATTCGCCCAAATCACTTTCTAGGGCTTCTACGTTATGTTTTTCTAGAAATTCGTTCAAATGAATTTCTTCGGTAGCCATCGATTTGGATTTGATAACCGTTTTGGCACCCGATTTTTTAATAATATTTAAGATTTCTTGCCTGGCTTCCTCGGCGGTATTGGCCCAAAGTACCTTGCCGCCTCTACGCTGAAAATTGCTTTCGAACTCGGGCAATAACTTGTCCAAATTCTCCATCACTTTCCATTTTATCACGTGGGCCTTTTTTTTGGAGGCTTCCAGGTTTGCCAAACGACTTAATCCACGCACTACCGCCGCATCGTATTTACCAATATTGTGGTTAATAATTTGGCGGTGGCTTAAATCGAAGGCCTTTTCGCTGCTCTTCTCTTGAAATAGGTTGGCCGTGTTGGACATAGAGCGAATTTAGGAAAAAGCATTCGCAAACGGATATAAAAAAAGCCCCCGAATTTCGGGGGCTTTTTTGTTGCTCGGATAGTTTATCTATCGGCAGGGAAATCGTTTTTCACGTCTACTACCGGAGCTTTATCGCGGTTAGCAATATCCCAAGCGGTAAAGAATACCAAACGGGTACGTTTAGCAAGCATTTCGAAATTTATTTTGCTTACCTCGTCGCCTGGTTTGTGGTAATCTTCGTGTACGCCATTAAAGTAAAAAATAATGGGAATACCGTGTTTCGCAAAGTTATAGTGATCAGAACGGTAGTAAATACGCTCTGGATCGTTCGGGTCGTTGTATTTGTAATCGATGGTTAAACGAGAATAGGTAGCGTTGGTGTATTCGCTAATTTTATGCAAATCGCTACTTAATTTGTCAGAACCAATTAAGTATACATAATCCGGATTGTCTTTGTGTTTCGGATCAACACGACCAATCATATCGATGTTTAAATTGGTTACTGTTTTCGCTAATGGGAAAATTGGGCTTTCTGAATACCACTCAGAACCTAATAAGCCTTTTTCTTCGCCACAAACCGCTAAGAATAAGATGCTACGGCGTGGGCCATGGCCTTCGGCTTTGGCTTTAGCAAAAGCTTGCGCCATTTCCAATACACCGGTAGTTCCAGAACCATCGTCATCGGCACCGTTATTTACTTTATCGGTTCCTTCTGTAGTTAAACCAATATGGTCGTAGTGGCCGCTTACTACTACAATTTCGTCTTTCAAATCGGTACCTTCCACTAAGCCCATTACGTTGTCGGCTTTAACGTTGCTTAC
>CANGZX010000157.1 GCA_947458775.1 Sphingobacteriaceae bacterium
GATTGTGATAAAATTCTAACCTATGAAATATATATGTTTCTTCCTGCTGCTCATTGGATTAGCCAGCAGTGTGTTTGCACAAGACGCAGGTACCGTAAAAGTTTTTGCCGACAAAAAATTATCGAGCATAACCTATACCATGCGCCATCCCTTACACACTTGGGATGGAACAAGCAAAGAGGTGAACTCGGTTATTTTAACGAATGCCGATAAATCAGTACTATTTCAAGTAGCCGTTAGTGTAAAACTGGGTTCTTTTGATAGCAAAAATGCCAACCGAGATTCGCACATGATTGAAGTGGCTGAAGGTATAAAATACCCAATTATTAGTTTCTCTAGCACTTCCATTCAAACGCAAGGCGACGTATTGTTGGTGAAGGGAAATGTAAGTTTCCATGGGGTTACTCAGCCTATAATTTTTGAAGCAAAACGAAAAACAACAGGATCTAATTTAGAGGTAAGTGGTGCTTTTACGCTTAAAATGACCCAGTTCAAAATTGAGCCACCTAGCTTGTTGGGTGTAGCTGCAGATGATGTGTTAAAACTTAAGTTTAAGGTTGTTTATTAATTGGTTTTAGATTAAGCTTTATTCTTGGTATGAAAAAAGTATTCGTGTTAGCAGTCAATTTTTTATGCTTAACCATGGCGCAGGCTCAAGAGCGTAGCATCGATTGGCAAGGCCACCGAGGCTGTAGAGGACTATACCCCGAAAACACCATTCAGGCTATGCTCAAGGCCATAGATTTAGGTGTAAGCACCTTAGAGCTAGATGTGGTGATTACCAAAGATAAACAGGTAATTTTATCGCACGAACCTTTCATGAGTGCCGAAATTTCTACAAATCCCGAAGGAAAATACATCACTGCAGCTCAAGAAAAAACATACAACATTTACCAACTAAATTATGCTGCTGTGCAAACATGGGATGTGGGCTTAAAGCCACATCCACGTTTCCCTCAGCAAGAAAAAACGCCAGCAAATAAACCCCTATTGGCCGATGTGATAGATGCGGTAGAAGCCTACACTCGGATGCATAACATCCCACCGGTACAGTACAACATTGAAACTAAATCTGATCCTGAAGGTGATGATACCTATCATCCCAAACCTGCCGAATTTGTGAGCTTGCTTTTAGATGTTATTCAGGGTAAAGGCATTGCAACGAGAACCATTATTCAGAGTTTTGATGTACGCACCATTCAACTTGTTCATACACAATACCCCGAACTTAAAACTGCTTTTTTGGTGGAAGAAACCAGCGCTAAAAAACTAAAAACCCAACTAAACGCACTGGGGTTTATTCCCACCATTTTTAGTCCAGCCTATCAATTTGTAGATCAAAAACTAGTGAATAGCTGCCGTAGAAAAGGTATGCATGTTATTGTTTGGACGGTAAATACCTTGCCCGAAATGCAGAAAATGCTTGATTTGGGCGTAGACGGAATTATTTCCGATTACCCTAATTTATTTAGCGCTCTTAAGCAGGCTAATTAAAAACCAGCTACAGCATCTTCACCACGTATATCGGCTACTGCCTGTATTGTCCCTTTAGCATCAATTACAATAAGTTCGGTTCGGCCTATGCTATCAAGCAGTCTCAGGGTATAGCCCATGGCTATGAGGCGATCTTGTAATGCTTGCGGAAAATCTTTTTCTACAGCTACCACATCGGGTAACCATTGGTGGTGAAATTTCGGGCTACTATTTGCTTCAACAGGGCTTAATTTAAAGTCGATAAGGTTTACCAAGGTTTGTATAACCGAGGTGGGTATGGTTGTACCGCCAGGAGTACCCACTATAATATAGGGTTTGTTATCTTTTAAAACCAGCGTTGGGCTCATAGAACTTAGCATGCGTTTATTTGGTGCTATGGCGTTTGCCTTACTGCCCACCGCACCATACATATTTGGTACACCGGCTTTAATGCTAAAATCATCCATCTCGTTATTCAACAAAAACCCGGCACCGCCTACCACGGTTTTACTGCCATAAGCACCATTTAGCGTAGTCGTTACAGCTACCATATTCCCTTCCTTATCGTATATGCTCAGGTGTGTGGTTTCGGAGCTTTCGCTAAAATTTCCCGCTTTCGTATCACTGCTTTTACCCGCTTTACCTGCTGTAAAATCAGTCATTCGGGTGGTTAAATAGCCGGTATTTAACAATTTTTCTACCGGAACTTGCCAATAATCAGGGTCGCCCAAATGTTCGGCTCTATCTGCAAAAGCAATGCGTTCTGCTTCTATTAAAATTTGCACACTTTTTTCCGATTGAAACCCCAGTGTTTCTAGTTTTCTATCTGCTAACATGTTAAGTACTTGAGCCACAATAATACCTCCGCTGCTGGGTGGAGGGAAGCCTATCACCTCGTTTCCTTTGTAGTTAAACCGAATCGGGGTTCTATTTTTGGCTTCGTACTCTCTCAAATCTTTTTTGCTGATAATGCCATTCCTTCGGCTCATTTCGGCTACCAAAAGTTGGGCAGTTTTACCACGATAAAATCCTTTAGCACCTTTATCGCGAATACGTTTTAGGGTGCTGGCCAATTCTTTTTGTACGAGGGTATCGCCTTCTTGCCACTCGGTATTTTTTACAAAAGCACTTACTTGTGTACTGTATTTCTGAAACGATTGCTTGGTCCAATTAAGCCCGGTGGCCTCATTTTGGCTGAGGGTAAAGCCAAATTCAGCTAAATCAATAGCAGGCTGAATTAATTCGTTGAAAGGCAGTTTGGCATAGGGCAGAGTTGCAAAAAGCCCGGCAACGGTACCCGGAACTCCGCTAGCCAAATGACCATTTTGAGAAAGCTCGTTTTGGGCATTGCCTTGTTTATCCAAATACATATCGCGACTTGCCGCCATGGGCGCCTTTTCTCTAAAATCTAAACCGAGGAGCTCACCTTTTGCAGTTCGGCCTAGTAAAAAACCACCACCTCCAATATTTCCGGCAATGGGATATACCACCGCCAAAGCCAATTGTGTGGCAATGGCGGCATCAAAGGCATTGCCTCCTCGTTTCATAATTTCTACACCCACTTGGCTGGCCAAGGGGTGGGCGCTTGCAACGGCACCTTGGTTAAATACCCCCGATTTTTGGCTCGTACGTTTATATGGATCTACAGCTTTACCCGGCCCAACGAGTTGTTGTGCCTGCAGGGCAAAACCAAGCATCAGCAAGATTGAAACGAAGATTATTTTTTTCATATAGGTATTTCTGTTGAACGAATATACCAACTATCTATGCAAAAATTGCTTTTATGAAATCAGAAACTCACCAAGTCAATAGGCTTCTTTATATTTAATAGGGGGTCTTCGC
>CANGZX010000158.1 GCA_947458775.1 Sphingobacteriaceae bacterium
AGCGTTAAAAAAGGTAGTACGATAATGACCAATGAACTGAGCATAATGAAGAGTGCACTTAGCACGCTATTCCAACGCCAACGTTCAGTTAATATGATGTTTATGGGCCTAAAAATGGTATAAATTACCAAGGTGCTAAGTAAGGTACCACTGAGAATACGCAAAGAATACACTAAAAACGATCCTAGAATAAGCAGGATGATTAATATAATGGTATTGCGTTGCTTTGGGGAGTAAAAATGTATGGATTCCATTTTTTAAAGGTACGTTGCTTTTTATAAAAAAATCCTGCCTTGTGAAAGACAGGATTTTCGCGGTGTTTACACCCCTTTTAAAATACGTTGAATTCTACACGCCGATTGCGTTGTCTGCCTTCTTCGGTAGTGTTTTCTGAAATGGGCTGAGACTCCCCATAACCCCTTGCTTCAATTCTATTTTTAAGTACTCCTTTTTTAACCAGGTATGTTTTTACCGCATTGGCTCTATTGGCCGAAAGTATTTGATTGCTTTTTTCAGAACCTACATCATCGGTATGGCCACTAATTTTTAAACTATAACTCCGTTTGGTTATGAGTAGGGTAGCCAATTTGTTTAGCGATTCAAAAGAGCCGGCCTTTATGGTCCATTTTCCGGTATTAAACTCTAAGTTTTCAAACACATCTTGTAAAATCTTTTGTTCTTCGGCTGTAAGTTGTACCGGAGCTTTTACCGGAGTACCTACTTTTTCTAGTACCGGGCAACCATTTGTTTCTTTTGGTCCTTTTTGTAATGGGCATTTGTCTAGATAATCAGGTGTGCCATCTTGGTCTATATCCAATGGGCAACCACTACCGCTTACTACTACTCCTGCCGGCGTGTCGGGGCATTTATCGAATATATCCGGCACACCATCTCCATCGTGGTCACATTTTAAATACTCAATCTCTTTTTCTGCTTTGCTTACCCGTTTTTTAAGTGCTGCCAGTTCGGTTGTATCAAGGCGGTTGTACAAATCGTCGTACATAAGGGCGGCCGGATTTACCCAATCTAAATTTGGTTTTTTAGCGGGTTTACCCAAGGAAAATTCTATACCACTATAGGCATATGAAAATCGGTCGGTAGAGGTTTTACTTACCACCGTTCCATCAAAATTATCGTTACCCACAAAATTGATGGTATAGCCCAAATTAAAATTTAAACGATTAGAAATTTTAAACTTGGTGCCTACACCCACCGGTATGATTTGTTGGTACAAATTCGTTTTGTTACCCTTGGCGCCGTATGTTCCTTTGTAATTTTTTTCTATGCCAAACCCGTCGAGTTGTTTATACGAAAACGCAGTAGCGCCCCAGCCTGCCTTCAGTAAAAAGTTTATCCAATTTTCTTTTCTAAAAAAATCTACCGTGGCCACATTTACTACTCCTTGCAAACTAGCCGTCCAAAAACTAGTCTCAAAATTAATAAGTCCATTGGCTACACCATTGGGTTGATTGGCATTGGTTCCCGAAACTTTTCCGCCACTCAAATTTAGTTCTAGGCCAAAGGAGTGTGCTACTTGTTTTCGGACAAATACATCGTAGCCAAGGTTTACATCCCAGTTAGAAAAATCGGTATTACCACGGGTAAAGGCAACAGGTGCCATGCCGCCCAAATTTCCACCTACCGACCAAGTTCGGTATGGTTTATGGCCTTTAAATAGCGTAAAATCGGTTAGTTTTTTTTGAGTACTATCGGGATTTTGGGCCCATGTAGAGGTGGAGCTTACACCTAAAAGTAGAAGTAAAGTGCATGCAGATTTCGAAAAGTTCATAGATATTCAATACTAGTTTGAATACCATACGAAATTTAATGCTGTTTAGTATCTCAACTTCTATTTAATACTGAAGCTTTTCATTTTATTATACAAGGTTTTTCGGTCTATATTGAGTATTTCGGCCGCTTTACTCTTGTTAAAACTTACTTGTTTTAACACTTGCATAATGGTTTCGTATTCTGCTTCCTGCGCTCTATTTTTTAAATCGGGGCTTGCACTAGGGCTACTAATAGGCGTAGAAACATCTTTCGATTGGGCAGCAATTTCTAAGGGCAATGCACTGGTTAAAATGGTATTAGTATCGCTTAAAAGTACCAAACGCCTAATTACGTTTTTTAATTCGCGAATATTTCCTGGCCAAGGATAAGCTTTAAAGGAGTTCAGGATATTTTTAGGGAAGCCTGGAATGTTTTTTCCTAACTCTTGGTTGGCTTGAACTAAAAAATAATCGGCAAAGAGGATTAAATCATCTCCACGATCTCGTAAAGCCGGTAATTGAATCATAAACTCGTTAAAACGGTAGTATAAGTCTTCTCTAAAGCGGCCATCTTTTATAGCCTGAGGTAAATTTTCGTTGGTGGCTACAATAATGCGTACATCGAGGTCTATCTCTTTGGTGCTACCAATGCGTTTTACCTTGCGTTCTTGTACGGTACGCAGCAAAGCCATTTGGCTTTCGTAAGATAAATTACCTATTTCATCTAAAAACAAGGTTCCACCATTGGCTTGTTCAAAATGGCCTATTTTTGTGGCCAGCGCTCCGGTAAACGATCCTTTTTCGTGCCCAAAAAATTCACTTCCTGCCAATTCTTTGGTCAGCGATCCGCAATCTAGGGCAATAAAAGGTTTATCTTTTCTGCTACTTTTTAAGTGAATACTTTTGGCAACCGCCTCTTTGCCGGTACCGCTTTCGCCATAAATAAGTACACTGAAATTGGTAGGTGCTACCAAATTTATTTGGCGTAATAACTCTACCGAAAGTTCACTTTCGCCTACCACATAGCCAAGATCGGTGCTTATTTCTTTCCCCTTTTTTGGCGTTACCTTTTCTGGTATCGGCAAGGTTGCAACAGATGTATGAATAGCCTCTCTAGTTTCTATGGCTTTATTGATGGTATTTAGTATCTCATTGGGGTAAAGCGGCTTGCTGATATAATCGTAAGCGCCTAGTTTAATGAGTTCTACAGCCAAACGAATATCAGAATAGGCTGTAATAATAATTACGCCAGTACCCGGATAGTTGGCTTTAATTTCTTTGAGAATTTCACGGCCATCGGTGTCTTTTAATCGGAAATCACAGAGCACCAAATCAAATGCCTTGTTGCTTAATTTTTCGAATGCGCCAAGCCCTGAAGTAGCTGTTTCAACTTCAAATCCATTTCTGCTTAAAAAATTAAAAAGAAGTTGCCCAATCGCAACTTCATCATCAATAACTAAGATTTGCTTCATAAAATCTGTCTCAAAATGGCCTAGAATTTCTTCTACACGAGGTTTTGTGTTGAGTTAAATATACAG
>CANGZX010000159.1 GCA_947458775.1 Sphingobacteriaceae bacterium
CAATAGGCTTTAAAAATGCCAATTACCTTACCAATATTTTTGGGTGCAACGCCTAAGCCGGTGCAAGCACCAGCGGTAGTGGTATTAGAGGAGGTTACAAAAGGGTAAGAACCAAAATCTACATCGAGCATGGTACCTTGTGCACCTTCGGCCAATACTTTTTTGCCTTGTTGTAGGTATTGGTTAACAAAATGTTCTGCATCTACCTGGGGGATAGCTTTTAATGCTTCGATAGCTTCGAAAAATGCTTGTTCTTTTTCCGAAAAATTGGGCACATCGCCATAATAGGCTAAAATAGAAAGGTGTTTGTTTACCAGTTTTTGGTAACGCTCTTTAAAATCGGGTAATTGTGTATCGCCAACTCGTAGTCCATTTCTACCCGTTTTATCCATATAGGTTGGGCCAATACCTTTTAATGTAGAACCGATTTTACCAATGCCCATTCTACTTTCCGATGCAGCATCTAATAATTGGTGAGTAGGTAAAATAAGGTGAGCACGGCGGGCTATTACCATTTTTTTGTCGGCAACGGGATCGAATCCACGAGCCTTTAGCCCATCCAATTCCCTCTTTAAAATAATGGGATCAATTACCACCCCATTGCCAATAAGGTTCATGGTTTTTGGATTGAAAATACCAGATGGGATGGTATTTAACACAAATTTTTGTCCGTTGAATTCTAGGGTGTGCCCAGCATTTGGCCCTCCTTGAAAGCGTGCTATGAGGTCGTAATCAGGACTCAATACATCTACAATTTTGCCTTTTCCTTCGTCGCCCCATTGGAGCCCTAGTAGTACATCAACAGCCATATATGTGTTTAATTTTTGGGATATGAATCGCAGTTTCCTGCCTTTAGTTTGGCACAATTGCCGTATAAGTTTAAAGAGTGGTGTTTAATTTCGAATTGGAGTAAATCGCCCATCATGCTTTGTATTTGTTCAATTCTAGGGTCGCAGAATTCTACAACTTTTCCGCAATCGAGGCAAATAATATGATCGTGTTGTTTGTAGCCGTATGATTTTTCGAATTGGGCCATATTTTTACCAAACTGGTGTTTGGTAACTAAATCGCACGAAACCAATAGTTCGAGGGTATTGTACACAGTTGCTCGGCTTACGCGGTATTTTTTATTTTTCATGTGGATGTAAAGGGACTCTACATCAAAATGATCGTTTCTAGAATAAATTTCTTCTAAAATAGCAAAGCGTTCGGGGGTTTTTCTTAAGCTTTTGTTTTCGAGGTAAGCCTCAAAAATTTTCTTAACTAGATCTCGGGTTTCGGTGCTAGACATATGCGTTGCTGTGTGCCCCAAATTTATTTAAAAAAACGGATAGCACCCAACATATTTACTACGCTTTTTCCACAGTTATATCCGAGTCGAAACGACGAACATCGGTTACGCCATATACTTGTTTCAATTTAGCAATTAGGTTATTAAGGTGGTGGGTATCGTTTACATAAACCATAATACTACCATCGAAAATTCCTTCGTGTGAATCTACGGTAATGGAGCGCATATTTACCTTAAAATCGTTCGAAATAATGGTTGTTATTTTGTTTATTAAGCCTACATCGTCAATACCGGTAATATTTAAACCGGTTAAAAAGGCCAACTGTTTTTGGGAATTCCAGCGTGCTTTAACAATGCGGTAGCCAAAATTAGACATGAGTTTGGTTGCATTAGGGCAGTTGGTTCGGTGTATTTTTATGCCTTCTCCTACGGTAACAAAGCCAAATACATCATCGCCAGGTATGGGGTTGCAACAGGTAGAAAGCTTGTAATCTATTTTTTGAAGGTCTTCGCCAATTAATAGCGTATCTACTTCTTCGCTTTTTATTTTTTTAACAAATTCGGCCGGATCGGTACGCTCAAATGGTTTGTATTCGGCGTTTTTTTCGTAGTTGACGTAGTCCTTTAAATCGCCTATATCTATTCCCCCTTTGGCAATTTGGTATAAAAAATCTTGGCTAGCGTGTAGTTTGAAGAAATGGGTTATTTTGTTAATATTTTCAATGGTGCTCGGTATTTTCAGTGATTTTAGTTTGCGGTCTAAAATCTCCCGTCCTTCGTCAGCTATTCGGCGTTTTTCATCTTTTAAAGACGATTTAATTTTAGATTTGGCTTTTGCGGTAATTACAAAGTTTAGCCAATCTTCTTTGGGCGTTTGTTTGTTGGAGGTGATAATTTCAACCTGATCGCCATTTTGTAATTGATAGGACAGGGGCACCAATTTGTGATTTACTTTGGCCCCAATACATTTAGCGCCTAAATCTGAGTGAATTTCGAAAGCAAAATCTAAAGCAGTGGCATTTGCGGGTAATTGCATGAGTGCACCCTTTGGGGTAAAAATGAAAATCTCGTCAGAGAATAAATTCATTTTAAAATCGTCCAAAAAGTCTAGGGCATTCGATTCCGGATTGTTTAATAATTCGCGAACTTTTTGTAGCCATTGGTCCAGTCCGCTACTTTCGGCATTTGGTGCCTCTTTGTATTTCCAGTGTGCTGCAAAGCCTTTTTCGGCAATTTCGTTCATACGTTCAGTACGTATTTGAACTTCTACCCATTGCCCTTTTGGGCCCATTACCGTAGTGTGTAGCGATTCGTATCCGTTAAATTTTGGCGATGATATCCAATCGCGAAGTCGATCTGGATTGGGACGATAAAAATCGGTTACAATAGAATAGGCTTTCCAACAATCGGCTTTTTCTTGCTCTATTTGGCTGTCTAGAATAATTCGTATGGCAAATAAATCATACACCTCTTCAAATGGTATGTTCTTTTTGCGCATTTTATTCCAAATAGAATTGATAGACTTTGGTCGACCATACACTTTGGCCACTAAACCTTGCTCGTCTAATATTTTCTGAATGGGGTCAATAAATTCTTTAATGAATTTTTCCCGTTCGGTTTTTTTCTCATTTAATCGTTGCGCAATGTATTTGTAGGTAGCCGTTTCGGTGTATTTCATCGAAAGGTCTTCCAACTCCGATTTCATGGCGTATAAACCTAAACGATGTGCCAATGGTGCATACAGGTAAACCGTTTCCGAGGCAATTTTAAGTTGCTTTTCCCGTGGCATAAACTCCATGGTGCGCATATTGTGCAACCTATCGGCAAGCTTTATAAGAATTACCCGAACATCATCTGCCAGGGTAAGTAGCATTTTCCGGAAATTTTCTGCTTGTAAAGAGCTATTGTAATCAAATACCCCCGAAATTTTGGTTAGGCCATCTATAATTTTGGCTACTTTTTTGCCAAATTCACGTTCAACATCTTCTAAGGTTATGTCTGTATCTTCTA
>CANGZX010000160.1 GCA_947458775.1 Sphingobacteriaceae bacterium
CGATGATCTTTATCGAAAATAGCGATGTCTGCCGGTAAACCTTCCAGCATTTCAGCAGAAAACTCTTTTTCCTTTTCTAATGCAAGTTCCGCATTCTTCGTTACGGTAATGTCTTTGTAAGTCCATATATGGCCAGCAAATACATCCCCTTTAAAATAGGGCATATAGCTAGCTGCTAAATACCGGCCATCAAGTAATGCTAATTCTATATCAACTAATTCTTGTTTTAGGGCCAATGCTTTGTCTATAAAGGCTAAGAATTTTTCGGGTACTTTAAAATAATTTTTAGATTCTTGAGCCATGTTGGCGCAATCGAGCCCTATGAGTGCATGCGGCGGTACTGGTATAGCAAATAAGTCACAAAAATAGTGGTTTGCAAAACTGATTTTACGGTGTTCGTCTTCCGCCAATACCGCTAATGGCAATTTAAATAATACTTCTTGTGCTCTATTAAATTCGGTTTTTACAGACATGGTATTGCATTCTGTTTTACAGGATTGTATCTAACACTTCTTGCAGCAATTCTTTGTTTACAGGCTTTGGCAAAAAGTGTTGGATGGCTAATTTTTTCATTTTCTCGGCTAGTTCTTCAACTTCACCTGCCGATATAAATACAATTGGCATGCCAAGATGTACTGCTCGTATAGCTGCTGCGGTTTCAAAGCCATCCATTTGTGGCATATAAATGTCTAATAAAACCAAGTCAATTGCTTTGTCCTTTAAGATAGTTAAACCCTCTTCTCCACTACTTGCACTTTCTGTGCTGTAACCCATAGAATGTACCAAATGCTTTAACACTAAAAGATTAATGCTATCATCGTCAATACAAAGAATGGTTTTACGGGTTGGTGTGCTCATTTGTTTATTCTTCCATTTTGGCCGCTAACTGCGATCGGGAATTTACGCCCACTTTTTGGTAGATATGTTTTAAGTGTTGGTTTACAGTTCTAGCCGAAATAAAAAGCTGATCAGCAATTTGCTGGTAGGATAAACCCGATTTTATGAAGCGTGCAATTTCGCGTTCTCTTGGTGTAAGGCGGTTTATGATGGAGTTTATTTTTTGCATTTTTTGTCCTACACTGGCAATTAATATTCGTGCAGCACTAGGGGAAAGAGCGGCCCCATTGTTTAGAAGACTGAGTAATGCTTCGCTAACGGCATTTAACGACATGTTTTTGGTTAAAAAGCCAGCTGCACCAGTACTAAATGCCGACATTACGCTCTCTTTGTCGTCAAAAGCAGTCATCATAACTATGCGTGTGCCAGCTAAGCGTTCTTGCAAAAGAGGTATTCCTTCAATGCCATTAATTTCGGGTAATTGTATATCTACTAATACAATATCCGGAATGGCTAGGTAATTCGATTTCATGTATGTGAACAAATCAGGAATCGTGCCAAAAGCAAACGTGCAGGTAAATTCATCGCTGCTTTCGAAATACTCTTTGTAATTTTCTAGTAGAAGCTCATTATCTTCAATAAAACCTATTTTAATCGGGTTGTTGGCCATGTGTATCTAGTATAAGTACCTAAAAATAGGTATAAATTAGTATAACACCCAAAAAAAAAGAGCCATTTTTGCTTGGCTCTTTTGATGATAGACACTTGTTTTTAGTCTCTTCTAATTTCTATACTGCGCATACCGCCACCCATACCGGGCATTTGCATACCCGTATTTGGCATTTGCTGGCCATTAAATTTTTGCAATTTTAGGCTGAAGGTGAGCATGGCATAACGAGCCAAGCGATTGCTACGGGTATCGTTAATACTATTGGCCGTTACCGAACGAGAAATGCTGGTATTTTCATTATACACATCAAATATTTGGAAACGCAACGATGCGGCCTTGTTTTTTAAGAACTGTTTTTCTAAATAGGTGTTCATGATAAACGGATTTACCGCAAACCCACTTGTATATCCTTTGTTTAAGGCTTTGGTAAAATCGGCACCTAAAATCCAAGTTTTGCGAATATAGGCTTTGCCATTAAAGGTTAAATTCCAGGTAGAAACTTTTGTATTTTGTTGTGCTGAGATGCTGTAAGTATTCTTATTAGCAGTATAGTTCACTCCTGGATTTAATTCAATCCATTGTGCAGGATTGAGCTGAAAGCTTGCTCCTTGGCTAATAATTAAGTTTTTGCCAATATTTTTTTGGTCATCAACAAAGTTGATATTGTTGGAATAATTAGCAAATCCGTTGATGCTCAAGGTGTATTTTCGCTCGGCAAATGGTTTAGACCAGGTATAAAATCCGTTAACGCTATAAAATCCATTGGTATTTAAGTAGCGGGTTTCAATTTTGTTGCCAGGTAAGAACGCACTATTGCTTACAATTTTATTTTCGGTAAGGTTTACCGAAAAATTAGTGAACCACACATCGCCCTTTTCAAAATTAAAGTTGTTGTATCTGATATTGATGTTGTGGCTAAACTCGGCTTTTAGATTGGGGTTACCCACTACCGGGAATTGAGGGTTTGAAACATCGGTTACCGGCTGCAATTGGTTAAATGATGGTTCGTTGTTTCGACCATTATACGAAGCATTAAACTCTTTGGTTTTAGAGAAATTATATGAGTAACGTAAAACAGGTATGATGTTTAATGCTGTTCTGCGATAGCTAGTTTGATTACTTACCGAAGTACCCGAAAGTAGCGAAGGCTGTACGCCTAAACCCAAACTGTAGTTGTATTTTTTTTGAGTTACCCGGTAATTCATGCCCAATCTGTTGGTCATGAACGAATAGGTATAATCGTTGCTTTGTGAAGCAACAATTGCTAATACGCCACCAGGAGTATTGGTGCCTACAGTGGTTCTGCCATTTTGGTAATCGGCCAAAGAGAAATTCCAGTTAAATTCTAAACTCTCGGTACGACTAAGTGGCTCTATATACGAAATGCCCGAACGGGTAGTAGTATTAGTATTATTGTTACTTACGACTTGCCTTTGATACACAGCTATTGGAACTCCAACAGGGGTAGTTTGGTTAATCGCATCGTTTTCTTGCGTGGTATTGTTTTTGCTAAGCGATAAATTCACCGAAGCAGTACGACCACGTTTTCCAAAACGGTGATTAAACAGCGCATCGGCACCAAAATTAGGTGTTTCAGAGCTGCTAATACCGCCATTATTACCGCTTGAAATAAGGCTTGTACCATCTTGCAAAAAGGCAAAAGTACTGGCAGAGGTGCCATTACTTTGCCCTAAATTGAAATATGGAGTTACTTTTAAATAGTTTACGCTATCTATTTTATACTCTAAGTTCCAGTTAAAACGGTGGTTTATACTACTCGTATTGCTA
>CANGZX010000161.1 GCA_947458775.1 Sphingobacteriaceae bacterium
TGCTGGCGTAATAAACCAGGGTTGCTAATGAACCCAGTGCGGCTATAACATAGGTCATAGCGGCCCACCATAAGGCATCTTTTGCCAGATCGTGTTCTGAGGCATTGGTAATAGAAGCACCAGAGGAGTCTAACCAGGCCAGGGCTCTTCTGCTGGCATCAAACTCTACGGGCAGGGTGACAAAACTAAATAGTGTAACAAGAGCTAGAGCAGCTACACCAATGGCCAATACATAGGGGTTACCAGAAAACACCATAATCATCACACCAATAAACAGGGTCCATTGAATAAGGTTTGAGGCTAAACTAACCACAGGCACCATAGACGAGCGGAATTGCAACCAAGAATAGGCTTTAGCGTGCTGAACTGCGTGGCCACACTCGTGTGCAGCAACTGCGGCAGATGCCACGCTTTTACCGTGATATACCTCGGGGCTTAGGTTTACTGTTTTGTTTTGTGGGTTGTAGTGGTCGGTTAGTTGGCCCTCAACCGAAATAATTTCTACGTCGGCTATACCGTGATCGGCCAACATTTTTTCGGCAATTTCTTTACCGCTTAAACCAGAAAGAAGACCGATTTCTGAATAGGTTTTAAATTTGCTTTTGAAGCGCCATTGAACTGCAAAGCTTATGAGTCCGACGGCTATTAATAAGAATAGTCCCATGTGATTATTTTTTTATAAATATAAATACCCTTATTCAAAATCTATACCATTTGTGTAAATAAGCGGTCGATTTGTTGTTTTTGTCTGTTTATACGCTCATTTTAGACCATTTTGGCGGTTTTTTTGGTGTCAGACCCGGCTTGTCAAAATGGCTGTTTATTTTTGTATTTTTAAGCTTTATTAAGTTATATGGATGTACTGATTTTAGGCATAGCGGCGCTGGTTTTGGTAGTAGCTGTGGTACTTTTTGTTAAACGCCCTGTTTCGGCAGATGGTATTTCTGCGGATGAGTTTTCTAGATTGAAACAAGAAAATGAAGGATTTCGGGCCGAGGTGGCCAGAACTACCGAACGGGCCGAAAATAGTGCGGCAGAACGCCTGCGTTTAGAGGCTAAATTGCGTGAAGTTGAGCTAGATTTAGCTGCCAAAAACGAGCGAATTGTAAAAGCTGAAGAGTCTTTTAAATCACAAAGAGAACGCTTGGCGGAACAAGAGGCCTATATTTTAACCTTGCAACAACAGTTTAAGTTGGAGTTTGAAAACATCGCCAATAAACTATTAGACGATAAATCGAAAAGTTTTTCGGAACACAACCGCACCCAGTTGGATGTGATTTTAAATCCATTTAAAGAAAAATTAAAAGATTTTGAAGAGAAGGTAGATAAGGTGTATAAAGCAGAATCGGATGAGCGAAATGTGTTGAAGGGAGAAATTAATAAGTTGGTTGAAAACAACCGTTTAATGAGTGAAGAAACCCAAAACCTAACCAAGGCGCTTAAAGGCGATCAAAAAAAACAAGGAAATTGGGGAGAGATGATTTTAGAAAAAGTATTGGAGCGATCGGGTTTGGTTAAAGACCGTGAATACCGGGTACAGGCCAGTATGGTTGGGCCCGATGGTAACCGTTTACAGCCCGATGTGGTAATTGATATGCCCGATGGTAAACACTTGATTGTGGATTCAAAAGTGTCCTTGGTGGCCTATGAGCGTTTGGTAAACAGCGATAATGAAGCCGAACGGGAGGTTTTTGCTAAAGAGCATGTAAAATCTATTCAAAACCACATTAACGATTTGTGTGGCAAGAATTATCAAGATTTATATCAGATTAATTCTCCCGATTTTGTATTGTTGTTTGTGCCTATCGAATCGTCGTTTAGTGTGGCGGTGCAATTAGATGAGGAGTTGTTTAATTACGCTTGGGATCGTCGGGTAGTAATTGTAAGCCCATCTACTTTATTGGCAACTTTAGGAACAGTGGCTAGTATTTGGAAACAAGAACGTCAGAATAAAAACGTATTAGAAATTGCTCGATTAAGTGGAGCGATGTACGATAAGTTCTTCAATTTTGTAGAAGATTTGGAAGATATTGGCAAAAATCTGAAACAAACCGAAAAAGCATACGATAAAGCCATTAATAAATTATCAACCGGTGCAGGTAACCTAACTGTAACGGCTGATAAAATTAAAAAATTGGGTGCCAAAGCTAGTAAACAGCTCGATCAGAAATATATAGACGACCAAGAAGAATCGGCTTAAAAAGCCTTCCAACCTTGGGCTTTTAGCTCGTGCATGTTATTCGATTTAGATACCAATTGACAACCCGAAGCGGCATCGGTCATGTGGCCAATTACGGTAATATCGGGGCTGTTTTTTATCTTATCGTAATCGCTCTGCTTTATGGTGAATAATAACTCGTAATCTTCGCCACCGTTTAAAGCACAGGTTGTGGGATCTAATCCAAATTCACGAGCGGTATCGTAGGTCATTTGGTCAATCGGTATTTTTTCTTCGTACACGTGGCAGCCTACGTTCGATTGCTTGCAAATGTGTTTTATTTCTGAAGCTAAACCATCCGAAATATCAATCATAGCGGTTGGTTTTATACCGTTTTCACGTAAATAATCTACAATATCTTTTCTAGCTTCTGGTTTTAATTGCCGTTCAATTACATAGTCTTTACCTTCTAAATCGGGCTGAACGGTTGGGTTTTCTAAAAATATCTGTTTTTCTCGTTCTAATAATTGTAAACCAATGTAGGCTCCGCCTAAATCGCCGGATACACATAATAATTCACCTTCTTTTGCACCTGAACGGTACACCACATTTTCAGAATCTACATAACCAATGCTGGTTATACTCAATATTAAACCTCGTTTAGAAGCCGATGTATCTCCACCCACCACATCTACACCAAATTTTTTACAAGCCAAATAAATACCCTCATATATTTCTTCTACAGCTTCTAAAGGAAATTTACTCGACAAACCAATAGATACGGTAACTTGAGCGGCTATACCATTCATGGCATAAATATCACTTAAGTTTACTTGTACAGCTTTATAGCCTAGGTGTTTAAAAGGCGTATATGCTAAATCGAAATGAATGCCTTCTAATAATAAATCGGTAGATACAGCAATTTGTTTGTTACCAGCCGATAAAATAGCCGCATCATCTCCTACACCTTTAATGGTGCTACTTTGTGTGATTTCAATTTTATCAGTTAAATGCGCTATTAATCCAAACTCTCCTAATTGTGCTAACTCTGTACGCTCGGTATTTTCAAACATAATTTCTCTTTTTTTATCTTCTCCAAAATTATCCTTTTATACACACACTAAA
>CANGZX010000162.1 GCA_947458775.1 Sphingobacteriaceae bacterium
GCCCTGCTTACACGCCGTGTGCGCATGGTTGATGGCGATGCGGTTTTAACCACCGAATACCTTACCTATAACATGGGCACCCGAATTGGCACCTATACCGGAGGGGGTAAAATTGTAAATGGCAAAAATATATTGGTGAGTAAAAATGGCTATTATTTTGCAAATAGTAGAGACGCCTATTTTCGATACAACGTGGTGGTTACTTCACCAAATACCACTATTAATTCGGATACACTCCGCTATAACACAGGTTCAAAAATTTCGTATTTCTATGGCCCTACAAAAATTAAGGGGAAAGACGATACGCTGTATACCGAAAATGGGGAATACAATACCATTTATGACCAGGCCAAGTTTGGCAAGAACAATTTATACACGCAAGGCAGTAAAAGCCTTACTGGCGATAGCTTATTTTACGATGGCAAACGTGGTTATGGACGAGCCGTTAAAAACATTGTGTTTATTGATACCGCCGACAAAATTATCCTAAAAGGAAATTTGGGTATTTATAAAAAGGCCGATGAAAGCACCTTAGTTACTCAAAATGCCTATGTTATTTTAAGTACCGAGAACGACTCTACCGGAGTAGATTCTATTTGGCTAACGGCCGATACTTTATTAAGTAGAGTGGTACTGCGAAGGAATTTGAAGCCACTTCAGGTAATGGAGCCTAAAAACGATTTAGAAATTATGGCTGAAACGGAAAAGGTTAGCACTACAGACACCGGCATTCTAGAAGAGGATAGCAACAATACACCTGTAAAAGTAGCTACAGAACCTATTGAGGCTCCTAGCAAAAAAGAAGAAAAGCAGGCAGCCAAAGCTGCTAAAAAACAAGCGTCGACTATTCCAGAAAAGATACCCGAAGAGGCTAATCTAGATACCGTAAAAACACGGACTTTATCGGCATACCACCACGTTAAGGTATTTAAATCGGATTTACAGGCCAAGGCCGATTCGCTCTATTTTAATTACAGCGACTCTATTATGCGCTGTTACACCAACCCCATGGTTTGGACCCAAGGTTCGCAACTAAGTGCCGATACCATTTACCTGCAACTAAAAGATAGGCAGTTGCATAAAATGCTCCTCATTACCAAGGGCTTTATTGCCAATACCGAGGACGATTCTACCAAATTTAACCAAGTACGAGGCAAACTGATGACTGGCTACTTTAAAAATAATACACTGGAGCGCTTATTTGCAGATGGCAATTCGGAAAGTATATATTACCTAAAAGAAGAAGACGGAAGCTACTCGGGTATGAACCGCTCGATAAGTAGTCGGATTAAAATATTATTTGGGAAAAACAGCCTGAATGATATTTATTTCATTAAAAAACCAGAAATGGTATTCAATCCAATGGAAAAAATAGAGAAAGATAAGGAGCTACTTGAAGGCTTTATTTGGAAGCCAAAGGATCGCCCACTTTCTAAAGAATCCATTATTCCGAGTATGTACCAAGCACCACCAAAAAAAGCTTTAGTGAGCAAGCCGGTCCCGAAAACTACGGCACCTAAAAAGAAATTGAAAAAGAATTAAGTTCTACTTTTTAAGAATTGGAACAGTTGAGTTAAAGCTTTAGAACGGTGAGAAATGCGATTTTTTTCTACTAAACTCATTTCGGCGAACGTATACGCATATCCATTGGGAATAAAAATAGGATCGTAGCCAAAACCCTCTAACCCCGAGCATTCAGTGGCTAGAGTGCCTTCTACTTCTCCCCTAAAAAGATACGATTTCCCATCGAACACCAACGAAATTACCGATACAAAGCGGGCCGTTCTATTGGTTTGGCCCTGCATACGTTCCAGTACCAAGTCTAAATTTACTTTGGGGTCTCTACTACCAGAATAACGGGCCGAATAAATACCCGGCTCTCCATGGAGCGCATCTACTACCAAGCCAGAATCGTCGGCAAAACAATTTAAGCCGAACTGCTCAAATACATACCGACTCTTTATGCTGGCATTGGCTTCAAAGGTGGTGCCTGTTTCTTCTATTTCGTCGGCACAGCCTATATCTGTTAAACTACGCAAGCGAATGCCTGAATCGGCTACTAATTCTTGAATTTCTCCGAGTTTGTGTGAATTATGGGTGGCAAATATCAAGTCCATAAAAACTAAAAAGCTTTCATTACATTCCAAAAAGCCACTTTTTTATGTTGAGTTTGCTCCAATTCAGTCAAGCTAAAGGTGGCCAATACACGAACACCCTCCTGTGTAAATGGTTCGTTAGAAGCCGTATTAGCTAAGCCCAGGGTAGCTGGGGCTATGCCGAACAAACAGATTTTAGCACAAGCAAAAAAAGTTTGTAAATCCTTGAAACTGAGTTCTGGCTGATTGGCTGTGTTCAAAATGGCTACGTCTTCTAGCTGCAGACCTTTTGCTTGTAAGATTTTTAAAAGCAAATCTAGGTGATGCTTTTTTAGGTATTTTTCGTTGGGGCAATTAACCAGCAATAGAAAAAAACGATTGTTGCCGCCCAAATAATCAAATTGAATGGACTTTTGGACTACTTTATGTTCTTTAGGGGTACCAATTGCATACAGCTCTTCATTAAAAAGAATGTGTAGGGCTTGTGCATTGTTACTGAGTAAAGACATGGCCTAAAGATAAGAAAAGCTAAGCTGTTAAAAATAGTTAAAGAGAAGGTATTATTACAATTAAAGCCCTAAATTGGACTCCATTAAGTTTACAAACGAGATTTTCGATTAATTTTACCCAATTAGGCTAAATAATTGATTATATCTGATAATTTTGCGACGGGTTAGGCGAAATAAAACAGCTTCATCATCCACACATCTAAATATAGAAATGAAAAAAATAGCAGGGATTATATTCATTATCATAGGGCTTAGTTCTCAAGTAGCAAGAGCACAAAAAGTTGCATTAGATAAAGTAGTTGCCGTGGTAGGTAATGCAATTATCCTAAAATCGGATTTAGAAATGCAATATGCCCAATACTTGGCACAGGGCAACCCTGCCAATGAAAACTTAAAATGCTATTTCTTACAGCAATTACTGACTCAAAAATTACTATCTCAGCAAGCCATTATAGATTCGGTAACGGTTACCGAAGAACAAGTTGACGACGAAATTAACCGCAGAATGCGCACCATGATTAGTCGTGCTGGCGGGCAAGAGCGTTTAGAGCAATTTTTAAATCGTTCGTTAATACAATACAAAGATGAAATTAGACCCGATATTCGGGAACAGTTAGTGGCTAATAAAATGCAGGGCACTATCTCCGAAAAAGTATCGGTGAGCCC
>CANGZX010000163.1 GCA_947458775.1 Sphingobacteriaceae bacterium
CTTTTACATTCAACTCTTTAACCGGTTTGTTAAACACTAAAAGTAGCCTTCCATCCAACTCTACTTTTTTTTCAAGTACCTTAAAATCTTTAGGCAACTCTTTAAATAGCCTAATTTTTACACCCGAAGTGTTTTTATCCAGTTTAATTTTTGTGGAACTAAACCCAATCTCGTCTACCCCTTGATTGTAAAGTCTATCGGGGCTTGTTTCTTTTAGCGCATACACTGAATACTCATCGCTTCTAAGATTGTTCAATTTAAAGCTTCCTTTCTCATCCGTAGTGGTGTAGGTGTTTGGTTTTTTCTTCCCCAACAAGCTATCTTGTTTAGTTGGAAACAAAAACACCAGCACGTCTTTCAGCGGCTCGTTGGTGCTTGCGCTAGTAACCGTTCCGCTGATAGCTAGAGAATCGAGCACCTTACCCGTTGAAGAAACGTAAGTATAGTTTTTTAGTAAATTATTTTCGTTTACATCACCAAGGGCTTTGCCAAAATTTATGGTGTAGGTGGTGTTGGGCTCTAGGGGCTGATCAAGTTTTATACTTAACACCTCTTTGCTTGCTTTTATATCGAGTGGCTTCTCAAGCGCCGGGCTTACTGTAATTTCAGTGAAGGCGTTGTTTAGTTTTATAAATTCATTAAATGTCAATTCAATTTCGGGTGCCAAAAAACCAGTGCTTAAATTTTTAGGTTTCTCTTTCACCACCTTTGGCGCCTCAGCATCTTTTGGTCCACCGCTTGGCGATTGCATGCTTGCACAACCAGCAAGCGTCCACAAACCTATCCCAAAGCAGACCCACAAGAGCCCCACCCCATTAAAGGCCTTTTTTACGCCTTTGGTTAAAAAAATATTTTTTTTGGAACAACCAGTCAAATAATTCTTAAAAGTCCCGCAAATCGCTTTATTTTGAGTCACCCGGTTTTTTGTTTAAGTTATTGATAATCAGCTATTTAGTTAACTGAACCATTAAAACGGAAATATCCGAAGGCGAAACACCCGAAATTCGGGAAGCCTGTCCAAGTGTTCTCGGTTTTACTCGGAGTAGTTTTTCTCTAGCCTCTTTGGAGAGCGAACCAAGGGTGAGGTAATCGAAATTCGGATTTATTTCTCGGTCTTCCATCCGTTTCATTTTCTCTACAATTTCCAATTCCTTTTCAAAATAGCTTTCGTATTTCACTCGAATTTCTGCTTGTTCTATTACCTCGTTGGTGTAGGCTTTCAATTCGTCTTTTAGGTTTGGTACGGCATTGCCTAAATCCAAAATAGTTATTTGTGGTCTACCCAGCAGGTTTACCAATTTTACTTTCTGATTTATAGGCGATGTTCCAAGTGTATCCAATACGCTGTTTATTTCTTCTGGTTGTACCGACTCGTTCGATAAATAAGCCACTAGTTTGTCTGCGGCAGCCACCTTGGCGTGTACCCCATTCATGCGCTCATCACTTATTAAACCAAGCGAATGACCAATGTTGCTTAAGCGTAAATCGGCATTGTCTTGTCTCAACAACAAGCGGTGTTCTGCCCTAGATGTAAACATTCTATATGGCTCTTCGGTACCTTTCGTTACCAGGTCGTCTATTAAAACACCTATATACGATTCCGAGCGCTTCATAATCAACTCCTGGTTATCGTATACTTTTTGGTGTGCGTTTATTCCCGCAATAAAACCCTGACAGGCCGCTTCTTCATAACCCGTTGTACCATTAATCTGACCCGCAAAAAACAAGTTTTTTACCAGCTTGGTTTCTAGTGTAAGCCCAAGCTGCGTTGGTGGAAAATAGTCGTACTCTATGGCATAACCCGGCCGAAACATTTTAGCTTTTTCAAAGCCAGGTATTTGTTGTAGTGCTCTGTATTGTACATCTTCGGGTAAAGAGGTTGAAAATCCATTCACATATATCTCTACCGTGTTCCACCCCTCTGGTTCCACAAATATTTGATGGCGCTCCCGTTCAGCAAATCGGTTTATTTTATCTTCTATGGATGGGCAATAACGGGGCCCCAAACCCTTAATACGACCGGTAAACATGGGCGATTTTTCAAAGCCCTCTTTCAGGGTTTCGTGTACCGCCTCGTTGGTATAGGTAATCCAGCAACAGCGTTGCTCGGTTTGTAGGGGAACATCTGTATAAGAGAACCTGCCACGCTCTTCGTCGCCCCACTGCTCTTCCATTTTACTATAATCCAGCGTTCTTCCATCTACCCGTGGAGGGGTTCCAGTTTTCATTCTGCCCGCTTCAAATCCAAGCGTAACGAGCTGTTCTGTAATTCCCGTAGCCGCCTTTTCACCCGTTCTACCTCCTCCAAATCGCTTTTCTCCAATATGAATGATGCCGTTTAAAAATGTACCATTGGTTAAAACCACAGCCGAAGCTTCTATTTCTATACCCAAGGAGGTAATCACCCCGGCTATACGATCTCCGTCTAGTTTCATTCCCACTACCGTGTCTTGCCAGAGGTCTACATTGGGTGTTTGCTCCAGTTGTAGGCGCCACTCTTCTGCAAAGCGCATGCGGTCTATTTGTGCCCTAGGGCTCCACATGGCTGGACCCTTAGATCTGTTCAACATTCTGAATTGGATGGTGGTTTTATCGCTAATAATACCTGAGTAGCCACCCATGGCATCAATCTCCCGCACAATTTGCCCCTTAGCAACCCCACCCATAGCCGGATTACAACTCATTTGTGCAATAGTTCCCATATTCATGGTAACCAACAACACACTCGAGCCCAAATTTGCCGCCGCCGCCGCCGCCTCACAGCCCGCATGCCCGGCACCCACCACAATTACATCGTATTTCTTAAACATTTTCTTTTTTGTTCCACGTGAAACAGTACAAAAATAATCAAATTCGTTTGCTCGTTTTTATTTTGTTCCACGTGGAACAAATTTAAAAAGCGCATACAAACTCACCAATACCCACACACCCTCTAAAACCACAAAGGGGTAAAAAGAAATGAGGTAGGCAGAAACGCCACAAAGGGCTGCACCCACCATATTGAGCAAGGTGTAGCTCACACTCTCTACCTGTATTTTTTTAAACAGGATTAATAAAAAAGCCAGCAAAAGAAGGCTCACCCCCGCGGTACCCAAACTATCCGAAACGCTCATAATCTTTGTTTTGTTTGCTCAAAAATAACGTTAATGTCACAAATCAGAAACCCGAATGCAAGCTATCGGTGTATTTTATGATATTTGCATGTTAAACAACCCGTATATATGAAAACAATCTTTCATCCTGCTGCACAAAGAGGCTTTGC
>CANGZX010000164.1 GCA_947458775.1 Sphingobacteriaceae bacterium
AGCATCTTTATTTATACTTGCCAAAAAGCCCAAACGGCCAAAATTAATTCCCAAAACAGGAATATTAGAATCTCTAATGAGGGTAACGGTATCCAACAAAGTACCATCTCCGCCTAAGCTAAACATGATATCTACTTTGCCGCTTAAATCATCTCCTGCCGAAAAAGTTTCGGGAGCTTTTGGCAAAGAAACTTGATCTTGAATAAATTCATGAAACTTATCATACACCACTATAGCAATTCCTTTTTGAAGCAATGAATCAAATAAATGCTGTAGAAAAGGAACTACACGTGTATTAAATCGACGTCCGTAAATTGCAACTTTCATACCTATGCTGTTTTATTGACCTCTGCCATTCTTCAATTTTGTATAATATATGGAAGTACCATATCTAAAGTTCCTCCAATTGTTTAAAACCTGATGTAAGATATGCGTATCAGGCATTAAAATTATATAATAAAATGATTCATTCTTAACGTAACCTCTAACCTAGTGGTATACCGAATGATGTTTACTACCATTAGTTGGAGGCAATTCGGTTTAAAAATGAATTTAAATACGTGTTAAACTGTGCCGGGTGCTCCATCATGGGGGCGTGCCCACATTTATCAATCCAATTTAATTCAGAATCTGGTAGCAGTTGGTTAAACTCTACGGCTACTTCTGGTGGAGTTACAATATCGTTTTTACCCCAAATTAAACAAACCGGAACGGTAATGTGTTTCAATTCTTTGGCCATATTATGCCTAATGGCCGATTTAGCCATCGCTAAAATGCGAATAACTTTATGCCGATCATTAACCGTGGCGTACACCTCGTCTACCAATTCTTTAGTGGCTGTAGCCGGATTATAAAAGGTTAACTCAACTTTTTCTTTAATAAACTCGTAGTTTTCACGTTTGGGGAAGGTACCACCAAATGCATTTTCATACAAACCAGAACTACCGGCCAATACCAGGGCTTTTACCTTGGCGGTATGCTTGGTGGTAAAAATTAAGCCCACATGCCCACCTAAAGAATTACCCAATAAAATAGCTTGATCTATCTGCTTAAACTTCATAAATCTGTTTAAGAATTTAGATAGCGTTTTTACGCCGGTGGTTAGCAAAGGCAAGTCGTAAATAGGCAACATGGGGATAATTACCCTATATCGGCCTTTAAATTCGTTGATAACGGCCTCCCAATTACTCAGCGCACCCATTAAGCCATGAAGCAATATAAGCACTTCGCCTTCGCCTTCTTCTACGTATTTAAATCCTTTTTCTTCTTTAACTGTAAATTGCATGTACGTTCTTGTTGATGTGTTGGCTTAACCAAAATTTACCCAATAATACTAAAAATTAATGTTCGAACACGAGGGATGCTACTCATTTAATAATTGTTTAACCAGTTCAGAAATCAATTTTCCATCAGCTTGGCCGGCTAGTGCTTTCGTGGCAAGACCCATAACCTTACCCATATCTTGCATACCAGTTGCTCCACTTTGGCTAATCAGATTGCGTATAATAGCCGCAACCTCTTCTTCAGCTAGTGCTTTTGGCAAATACGCCTCAATAACGGCAATTTCTTCGGCCTCTATTTGATACAAATCGGGTCTGTTTTGTTCTTGGTAAATAGCCGCCGATTCTTTGCGCTGCTTCACCAATTTTTGCAAAACTTTCAATTCGGTTGCCTCATCTAACTGCTGAGCGGCTCCTTTTTCTGTTTTGGCCACGAGCAAAGCAGATTTAATAGCCCTTAGTCCGCGAAGACCGGCCTCATTTTTAGCCAACATGGCGGTTTTAATATCCTGATCAATACTAGCTTGTAAACTCATATGCTTTTATTTTTTTAGTAAATGGCTGGTGTTGGCTTGAGCGGTTGGCATAATCACCATATCGTTGATGGTTACATGTGCAGGGCGACTTACCGCAAACCAAATTGCTTCTGCAATATCTTGTGCAACTAAGGGATCAAATCCATCGTATACTTTTTTAGCACGCTCTATATCGCCTTTAAAACGAACGGCCGAAAATTCTGTTTCAACCGCTCCTGGATGAATGCCTGTAACACGAATTCCATGGGGTAATAAATCTATACGCATGGCTTTGTTTAAGGAATCAACCGCATGTTTAGTAGCGCAATATACATTACCATTGGCATAGGTTTCTTTGCCGGCAATAGAGCCAATGTTTATAATGTGTCCGGTTTTACGAGCAACCATCCACTCTGAAACCAAGCGACTTACATACAACAAGCCCTTTACATTGGTATCAATCATGGTATCCCAATCGTCTAGATTGGCTTCATGAAAAGCATCTAATCCTTGGCTTAAACCAGCGTTGTTAACCAATACATCAATGTTTTGCCATTCTGCAGGGAGTGCATTCAATTCCGCACTTACTTCGGCTCGGTTGCGTACATCTAATGCAAAAGTATGCACACGAACGCCGTACTGTGCTTGCAATTCGGTGGCTAGTGTTTCCAAACGATCTAATCTACGGGCAGCCAAAAGCAGATTGTAGCCGTTTTGAGCTAATATGCTAGCGGTAGCGGCACCAATGCCGGCACTTGCTCCGGTAATAAAGGCTATTTTAGGCATAATTTTGTTGGATGTTGAGGCACCATGTTTAAATCCTTATTCAAAATATAAACTGAATTGAAAATTGCGTAAAAATAATTTCTCTAAAGGTGTATTGTAGGCGTTGGGGGTGGCAGCATTAGCAAGTACATTTTTTACCGATTGCGACCATTTAATTTCGGGTGATAATTTGAAAAATTCGAAATAAAAATCGAACCCTATTCCAGCTTCATACCACAAAATATTCCGGTTAGTTTTCACCAACTTATCCAGGTCTCCAAAATTATCATCGTTTAGTTTCTTTTTAGAGATAATATCAATAGAATACTTTAAGCCACCCAAGACATAGGCTCTGAAATTTCGTCTTCGGTCTGATTTTAATTTAAACCCCAAGGGTAAATCAAGCGTTGCCGATTGAACAGTTTTACGAATATTATAAGAAGTAACTGTATAAGTGTAATCAATATATCGATCGGCAAAAACTAAAGCCGGCGTGGCTCTGAAATTCACGTGATTCCCCAAACGCACATCGGTAATAAAACCCAAGCCAAAACCCGAAGATAGAGAAGAACTAATACTCTCCAATGAAAGGGTAGCAGCAGGCGTCGTAGTAAGATAATTAGCTTGCCAACTAGGAGCTTTATAAAGCTTAAAATCAGAATTTACGTATTCTATTGATA
>CANGZX010000165.1 GCA_947458775.1 Sphingobacteriaceae bacterium
AACATTGCGTTTGATAACGCTTCTTTAATTATGCCGTCTTGTTCAATCGAAGCCTGTTTGGCCATATTTTATTGATTATTACTCAATTATACCCGTATTATCGGGGACGCAAAATTAAATAAAATTTTCTGAACTTTTAAATTTTTAATCTAAAACTTCTTCTATAAATTGGAAAGTAGTTAAAACTTCTGCTTTCCCTTTCTTTATTGCCACTGTATGCTCATAATGAGCCGATGCTTTCGCATCTATGGTACTTACGGTCCAGCCATCTTCCCAAAACTTAACCCCGGCTTTACCTAGGTTAATCATGGGCTCTATGGCTATTACCATACCTTCTTCCAATTTAACACCACTTCCTCGTTTTCCGTAGTTAGGCACTTCGGGTTTTTCGTGAAGCTTTACGCCCACCCCATGTCCTACCAATTCCCTTACTACTCCATATCCATGCTTTTCAGCATATTCTTGAATGGCAAAACCAATATCACCAGTTCTATTGCCAACTACCGCTTTTTCTATGCCTAAGGCTAAACACTCTTTGGTTACTTTAAGCAATTGAGCGTGTTCTGGCGAAATTTCTCCTATTGGATAGGTATAGGCCGAATCGGAGTAAAAATCATTTAATATGACACCGCAATCAACCGAAACTAAATCACCTTCTTTAAGCACATAAGCACTCGGAAATCCGTGCACCACCTGATCATTAAGAGAGATGCATAAAGAGAATGGGAAACCGCCGTAATTTAAAAAAGCTGGAATTCCACCATGATCTTTAATATACGTTTCCGCTAATTCATTTAGCGAAGCGGTAGTTACACCTGGGGCAATTGCCTTGGCAATTTCTCCGTGGGTTTTTGAAAGAAGCAAAGAACTCTCTTTTATGAGTGCTATCTCATCGATAGACTTATAATAGATTTTTGACATGGAACATTAAATTGCTCCAGTTGAACCTGGGTTACGACCCTTAATTCTACCTGATTGCATCAACCCGTCGTAATGACGCATTAATAAATGACTTTCAATTTGTTGCAAGGTATCTAATACCACTCCTACTAAAATTAATAGAGAAGTACCGCCGTAGAAGTGGGCAAATTGGCTATTTACTCCAAGCTTATTTGCAAAGGATGGGAGAATAGCAATAATGGCCAAAAATACAGCACCGGGTAAGGTTACTTTAGATACAATGGCATCAATATAATCTCCGGTAGTTTTACCAGGTTTAATTCCCGGTACAAAGCCACCGTTTTTCTTCATATCGTCAGACATTTGAGTTGGATTAACTGTAATGGCTGTATAGAAAAATGTAAATACAATAATTAACAAGGCAAAAGTTAGGTTATAGGCCAATGAAGTATAATCACTAAACGAAGCCAAAATAGAAGACTGTGCATTCGGAAAGAATTGCATCATGGTAGCCGGAATAAACATAATGGCTTGAGCAAATATAATAGGCATTACACCCACCGCATTTACTTTCAATGGAATGTACTGACGTACACCACCTACCTGTTTAGAACCCACTTGTTTTTTCGCATACTGTACAGGTATTTTACGTACCCCTTGCACAATTAAAATGGTAAACATGACCACAAAGAACAAGGCAGCAATCTCAATAATGAATGGAATTAAACCTCCATTGCCCTCCATACGGGTAGCAAATTCGGCAAAAATACCATATGGCAACTGGGCAATAATACCCACCATAATGATTAATGAAATACCGTTACCAATACCTTTGTCGGTAATTTTCTCTCCTAACCACATTACAAATAGCGTACCTGCGGTTAAAATAAACATAGAGGAAATGGTAAATAATGGCTCAGACATAATTTTAGCGTCGGCCGCAATTTGCGAACTCACATACGCAGTAGCCTGTAATGCGGTAAGAATAATGGTTAAATAGCGTGTAAGCTGATTGATGGTTTTACGACCAGTTTCACCGTCTTTTTGTAATTTTTGAAAATAAGGCACTACAATGCCCAACAATTGCATCACAATAGAAGCAGAAATGTACGGCATTACACCCAAGGCAAAAATAGAAGCTCTAGAGAACGATCCGCCAGCAAACATATTCAAAAGGCCCAATAAGCCTTCTTTTTCTTCGGTGTTTAACGATGCTGGGTTTACCCCTGGCAATACAATAAACGAACCAATACGGTATATTAAAAGACATAAGAGCGTGAATAAAATTCTCGCTCTTAAATCTTCAATTTTCCAAATGTTGGATAGTGTGGTGAACAGCTTTTTCATGCTTACAATTTAACGCTGGTTCCGCCTGCTGCTTCAATTGCTTTTTGAGCGGTTGCAGTAAAAGCGTGAGCCTTAACTTCTAATTTAGATTTTACTTCGCCACGACCTAATATTTTTACCAAGTCGTTTTTAGAAGCCAAACCGTGAGCTTTTAACACATCAAAATCAATAGCAGATAATTTAAATTTATCGGCCAAAATTTGTAAGGTATCTAAGTTGATGCCTACATACTCAATGCGGTTTACGTTTTTGAACCCTACTTTAGGCACACGACGTTGCAATGGCATTTGACCACCCTCAAAACCTACTTTACTTTTGTAGCCTGAACGTGAGCCCGCACCTTTGTGTCCACGGGTTGACGTACCACCACGGCCCGATCCGGTACCACGGCCAATACGTTTTCTACTTTTTGTTGAACCTTCTGCAGGTTTTAAATTACTTAAGTTCATAATTAAATGCTTTCTACGGCTACTAAATGATTAACTTTTCTCACCATCCCGATAATAGCCGGGGTAGCTTCTACTTCTACAGACTGGCTAATTTTGCTTAAACCTAAAGCCTGCATTGTTTTTTTCTGGCGTTCGCTTCTATCGATTACGCTCTTAATTTGGGTAATTTTAATCTTCGCCATGATCATTATCCGTTAAATACTTTATTCAAATCTACGCCACGTTGTTGAGCCACGGTATAGGCATCACGCATTTGCGCTAAAGCCGATACTGTTGCTTTTACCACGTTATGTGGGTTAGACGATCCTTTTGATTTTGCCAATACGTTGTGTACGCCAGCACTCTCTAGAACTGCACGCATAGCACCACCAGCAATTACACCAGTACCATGAGAAGCAGGTTTGATGAACACACGCGCACCACCAAACTTACCAGAGTGCTCATGTGGAATCGTTCCATGATGAATTGGCACCTTAATCAAGTTCTTTTTAGCATCTTCGATGGCTTTGGTCACCGCTTCTGCTACTT
>CANGZX010000166.1 GCA_947458775.1 Sphingobacteriaceae bacterium
ATTAACGGTTTCTTTCTTTACCAAGAAATCGGGCTCAAGGGCTAAGGGAATTCGCAGTGCAGTGCTTTATGGAATTTTTATTGTGGCCATATATGTGAGTTTGGGCTTGGTAATTACCCTATTGTTTGGCACTTCGGCCTTAAACGAGGCAGCCAGTAGCGCCACCTTTAATCTGTTATTTTTTGCCTTGCTGCTCATTTTTGCACTTTCGTTTTTGGGAGCTTTTGAAATCACCCTACCGGCAGCATTGGTTAATAAAATGGATGCAGAATCAAACAGAAGCGGTTTAATTGGTTTGTTTTTTATGTCCTTTACCCTGGCACTGGTTTCTTTTTCGTGCACCGGTCCCATTATTGGCACGCTGTTGGTAGATGCAGTTTCTAAAGGAGCTTATCTTGGTCCGGCCATGGGAATGTTTGGTTTTTCGCTAGCCTTGGCCATCCCATTTACACTGTTTGCCATTTTCCCGTCGTGGTTAAAAGAAATGCCCAAATCGGGCGGTTGGTTAAATACCGTAAAGGTTTCTTTGGGATTTTTAGAGTTGGCCCTAGCCTTTAAGTTTTTATCTAACGTAGATTTAGCCTACCATTGGGGGATATTGAATCGTGATATTTTCTTGATTATTTGGATTGTGATTTTTGCCTTTTGGGGTTTGTACCTATTGGGTAAAATTAAATTAGCCCACGATAGCGATATATCGTTTATCTCTTTAACCAGACTCTTATTCGCCATGCTCATATGGGGTTTTACCCTGTATATGGTTCCCGGTTTATGGGGTGCGCCACTTAAGGTCATTAATGCTTGGTTGCCTCCAGCAAGTACTCAAGAGTTCGATTTGTATAGCAAGCAATTTATAGGGAGTGTTTCTACAGAAACAGCTACTAAGAAATACGCTAACCTATTTCATGCCCCCTACGGGTTAAATGCCTATTACGATTATGAGGAAGGATTGGCTGCCGCTAAACAACAAAACAAACCCATTTTACTAGATTTTACCGGATGGAGTTGTACCAATTGCCGAAAAATGGAGGCAAGTGTTTGGGCCGATGCCGAAGTGTTGAAGCGATTAAAAAACGATTATATCCTCATCTCTTTATATGTAGATGATAAAACAGCATTGGCCGAAAACGAAAAGTATACCTCGACGTTTAGCGGCAGAACTATTAAAACCATCGGTCAAAAATGGAGCGATTTTCAGGCCAGCACTTTTGGTACCAATTCTCAGCCGTATTACGTGTTGGTAGATACCGAGGGTAAACAATTAGTGGCACCACAGGCATTTAATTTGGATATTAATAATTATATCCGTTTTTTAGACAGCGGTAAAGCGGCGTTTAACAAAAAATAAGCATGAAATCAATTAAGAAAATAGGAGTTTTTACCTCAGGGGGCGATTCCCCGGGGATGAATGCAGCCATTCGGGCTGTAGTAAGAACCGGATTGTATTACAACCTCGAAGTAGTGGGTATTATGAGGGGCTATGAGGGCTTAATTAATGGCGAAATTATTCCGATGGATCGCAAGTCGGTAGCCAATATTGTACAACGGGGCGGTACTATTTTAAAGACCGCTCGTAGCGATGATTTTAGAACCACCGAAGGCCGTAAAAAAGCTTTTGAAAATGTGCAAAAGCACGGAATAGACGCCCTAGTAGGTATTGGTGGCGATGGTACTTTCACCGGAGCCAGTATTTTTATCGAGGAGTTTGATGTACCCATTATGGGCCTTCCAGGCACCATTGATAACGATTTAATAGGCACCGACTTTACCATTGGTTACGATACCGCCATCAACACTGTTGTGGATGCGGTGGATAAAATTCGCGATACTGCAGAATCGCACGACCGTTTGTTTATTGTAGAGGTAATGGGCCGAGATTCGGGCCTTATTGCCCTAAGAAGCGGTATTGGTACGGGTGCCGAAGCCATTTTAATTCCAGAAACCAAAACCGACATTACTCATTTATTAGAGCGCTTAGAATCGGGTAGAAAAGATAAATCTTCCAAAATCATTATTGTAGCCGAGGGCGATGAGGTAGGTGGAGCTTTTGTAGTAGCTAATGCGGTAAAAGAAAAATTTCCGAGCATTGATACCCGTGTGTCTATTTTAGGCCACATGCAGCGTGGGGGTAGCCCTTCGTGTATGGATCGTGTATTGGCCAGCCGATTGGGTGTGGGTGCAGTAGAAGCACTTTTAGCCAACCGCAGGGGCGAAATGTTGGGTTTGGTAAATAATGAAATTCAATATACTCCCTTTAAAAAAGCCATTAAGCATTTGGGTGAGGTAAATACCGATCTTCTAAAAATCGTAGATATTCTCTCGTTATAATCAATTTTTTGCTTTTAGTTTTTTAATTATCAAGGTTTTACTATCTTTGTCGCCCCGCAGTAGGAGACTCCGGGAAATATGTTGGATACATAAAACTTAAAAAACATGGCAACTAAAATCAGATTGCAAAGATTCGGTAAAAAGGGCAAACCTTTTTATCACCTAGTGGTGGCGGATTCACGTGCTCCAAGAGACGGTAAATTCATTGAGCGTATTGGTTCTTATAACCCCAATACCAACCCAGCAACCATCGACCTTAATTTCGACAAAGCCTTATCGTGGGTAAACAAAGGTGCCCAACCAACCGATACTTGTCGTGCTATCCTTTCTTACAAAGGTGTTTTGTATAAAAAACACTTAGAAGGTGGTGTTAGAAAAGGCGCCTTAACGCAAGAACAAGCAGACGTAAAATTTGCTGCTTGGTTAACTAGCAAAGACGCTCAAATTACTGGCAAAAAAGATAGCTTAACGCAAACTAAAGAGCAAGTTAAAAAAGCTGCTTTAGCTGCCGAAGCGAAACGTAAAGAAGACAAAGCGGCTGCTATTGAAGCAAAATATGCTGCTCCTGCAGAAGTAGAAGAAGTGGCTGTGGAAGAAGCTCCAGTAGCTGAAGAAATAGAAAACACCGAAGAAACTGTAGCAGAAACTGAAGAAGTAGCAGTAGAAGAGCCGGCCACTGAAGAGGCCCCAGCTGTAGAAGAAGTTACCGAAACGGTTGAAGAAACAGTAGCAGAAGTAGCCGAGGAAGTAGTTGAAGAACCAGCTGCCGAAGAGGCTCCTGTTGCAGAAGAAGTAGTAGAAGAAGCCCCAGCGGCCGAGGAAACTCCAAGCGAAGAAGCTCCTGCCGACGAAACTCCAGCAGAGTAATTCTTTAAAAACCTATATTTATGTC
>CANGZX010000167.1 GCA_947458775.1 Sphingobacteriaceae bacterium
GATGTTGGTGAAAAGACTTGTTTCCATATTAAAAGGCTAACTCTACCAATACCGGGCAATGGTCCGAATGTTTGGCATCGGGTAAAATGGCTGCTCGTTTTAAATTTGCTTTCAACGATTCACTCACCAACGTATAATCGATGCGCCAACCCAAATTCTTAGATCGAGCACCTGCACGGTAACTCCACCAAGTGTAGTGGTGTGGTTCTTCGTTAAAATGTCTGAAAGAATCTACAAAACCGCTTTGAATAAAATTTTCCATCCACTCCCGCTCTTCGGGTAAAAAACCAGAGGAATTAGCATTCGATTTTGGGTTGTGAATATCAATCGGTTTGTGGCAAATATTATAGTCGCCACAGATTACTAAATTGGGGAGCGTGTTTTTTAAGTCGTTGATGTATAGTTGAAAATCACTCAAAAATTGATACTTAAAAGCTTGGCGTTCATCGCCACTAGACCCCGAAGGAAAATAGGTGCTTAATACCGAGCAGTGTTCAAAATCGGCACGAATTACTCTACCCTCTCTGTCATAATCGGGCAAGCCGCAGCCATATTCTACATGTTTGGGTGTAATTTTGGTAAAAATGGCTGTTCCGCTATAGCCCTTTTTCTCGGCCGGATACCAATAATGCTGATAACCCAGTTCTTCAAGCAAATGCAAATCAACCAACTGGTCGGGGCTGGCTTTTATTTCTTGCAAACACACCACATCTGCTTGGGTGGCCTTCAGCCAATCTAGCCAGTTTTTACTGAGTGCGGCCCGTATACCGTTTACATTGTAGGTAATTATTTTCATGGTTTGCTAGCCAAGCCTAGTGATTTTTCTAATTTTTTGGCTTCTTTTTTCTTTAAAACCGTTACGGTCATGCGCACATCGTCTACCGGTCTATCGGCTGCACCTGTTTTTACGGCGGCTATCGTATCTATCATTTCAATGCCTTGAACCACCTCTCCAAATACGGTATAGTTTTGGTCGAGATGCGGAATACCTCCTAATGTTTTATACACCTCTCGTTGCCACGTGGGGATTTTTCGTTTTAATCGATTTTGTTCCAATAAATCTAACTGCTCATCGGTAAACACCTTGCCTTGCGCCAAATAAAACTGACAGGCACTCGATGCTTTGCTTGGAATATCATCTCTAGCAGCTGCAAGTACTCCTTTTTTATGAAAAAGGCTATCGCGAAATTCAGCAGGAACGGTATAGCCCCAATCGCCATCGCCAAGAGCTTGGCCAGGTTTTGCTGTTTTAGAATCGGGATCACCACCCTGAATCATAAAACTCTTAATTACCCGATGAAAAAGCGTTTCGCTTAGCTTACCCTCTTGGGTTATTTTCACAAAATTATCGCGATGTAGCGGTGTTTGATTGTATAAAAGAACCACGCAAGTTCCTTTTTCGGTACTAATGCGCACAAATTGATGTTTGGGTTTTGCTGCAAAGGCATTCAAAGAAAGAAATACCAAGCAAGCTATAAGTGTTTTTTTCATAATATGCTGTTTTTATAAATATACGTTGTTTATTGATTATCAAAATAAGCAACAATTAGCGATTTGAGTATTAATTCTTGCTCTAAAAGGGTATACGCCGGAACGGGTTTTACTAATTTCCAATGTGGCCAACCATCCTGATCGAGGCCCTCTAATTCATAAAAGCCTAGTTCGCTAAAAAGCCTACAATTGGCAATGTGCATCAGTTCTTCTTTTTGGCGCTTGCTGAATTTTTGAGGACCCTGGCCCAATTCCTGTACCCCAATTAAAAAGAGAAAAACCTTTAAATCGGGCGCTTCGCTTTCAAACTCTTGTGCAATGCGCTGCTGCAAAGCTTCAAACTTTTTATTTACTTCGCCGGGTCTCATTTGCTTAAACGTTGTTTTAAATCTAATTTATGTTTGCGGGCGGTGTCTTGTGCAATATCGTAACCAGCATCAGCATGGCGTATAACACCCATAGCCGGATCGTTGTGAAGCACTCGTTGAATTCTGCGTGCTGCATCAGCGGTTCCATCGGCCACAATAACCATACCTGCGTGAATGGAGTAGCCAATACCTACACCGCCGCCGTGGTGTAAAGATACCCAGCTGGCACCACCGGCCGTATTAATTAAAGCATTTAAAATAGGCCAGTCGGCTACGGCGTCTGAGCCATCTTTCATGGCTTCGGTTTCTCTGTTTGGCGATGCTACCGAACCGGTATCTAGGTGGTCTCTACCAATTACAATGGGAGCTTTCACCTTACCTTCTGCCACCAATTTATTAAAGGCCAAACCGGCTTTTTCGCGTTCCCCTTGGCCCAGCCAACAAATTCTGGCGGGTAAACCCTGAAAAGCAATGCGTTCTTGCGCCATGGTAATCCACCGACGAAGACCTTCATTTTCGGGGAAAAGATCGAGAATTACTTGGTCGGTTACAGCAATATCGGATGGATCGCCGCTGAGTGCTGCCCAGCGAAATGGGCCTTTACCCTCACAAAAAAGTGGGCGTATATACGCTGGAACAAATCCCGGAAAATCAAAGGCGTTTTTTACCCCAACCTCGAGCGCTCTGCCTCGAAGGTTATTGCCATAATCGAAGGTAATGGCGCCTCGTTTTTGCAACTCGAGCATGCAGTGTACGTGCTTAGCCATGGTTGCGTAAGATTGTTTGGTGTATTCGGCAGGGTTGCTTTCGCGAAGTTTATTTGCTTGTTCCACCGATAAACCTTCGGGAAAATAACCCACAAGAGGATCGTGGGCTGATGTTTGATCGGTAAGCGTATCTGGTGTAATATTCCGTTCAATCATGCGGTTTAATAAATCAACCGCATTGGCCACCACCCCAATAGATAGGGCCTTACCCTCTTTTTTATACTGAATTGCTCTATCAATGGCTTCGTCAATATCGTAACAAATTTCATCAATATAGCGTGTTTCTAATCGTTTCTGAATGCGCCATTCTTCTACTTCGGCAGCTAAACAGACTCCCTCGTTCATGGTAATGGCTAAGGGTTGAGCACCGCCCATGCCCCCTAAACCCGCAGTTACCGATAGGGTGTTTTTTAGGGTGCCGCCAAAATGCTGACGTGCCAATTCGCCGAATGTTTCGTAAGTACCTTGTACAATTCCTTGCGAACCAATATAAATCCAGGATCCGGCAGTCATTTGGCCATACATCATCAGGCCCTTATCTTCTAACTCATCAAAATGTTGTTGGGTAGC
>CANGZX010000168.1 GCA_947458775.1 Sphingobacteriaceae bacterium
CCCACTCTGCCCGGGTAACCCAAAAAGCCATAGCCCACGTTTACATATAACTGCTGATTTTTTTCATGATAGAGTCCTGCCCATTCTTTGTATATATATTCTATTGGGCTCCATTGAAACTCTTTGGTACGTACCCCAAATTGCATACCGTGGGTGTGTCCGCTAAACATAGCGTCAATTTGAGGATAGCTTTCTAAAACCTGCGCACGCCAATGAGAGGGGTCGTGAGAAAGTAATAATTTTACCGGAAAATGGTCTGTGTTTTGAACGGTCAAATCCATGCGCCCATATTTTGCAAAACGCCCGGCTCCCCAATTTTCTATACCCAAAATACCAATTTCTTCTCCGCCTATTTTTATACTCCGGTGTTCGTTTAGCAGCAAATTCCAGCCCATGTTTTTGTGCGTTTGTTTCAAATCGGAAAGGCTTTTGGCTTTGGCAGCTGAAGGGCCTCTTCCAAAAAAATAATCGCCATAATCGTGATTACCGAGCACCGAGTAAACACCTAGCGGCGCCTTTATTTTGGAAAATATATCTTGATATTCTCTCATTTCGCTGGCTATATTATTTACCATATCGCCGGTAAAGAAAACGAGATCGGGCTTTTCCTTCATAAGCATTTCTACGCCCCCCAATACAGCTTTTCGGTCATAAAAGCTACCCGAGTGAATGTCTGAAATTTGGGCTAAGCAAAGACCATCAAAGGCTTTTGGTAGATTGGCTAAATACAATTTTTGTCGAACAATTTTATAATCGTATGCACCTGAAATGATGCCAAAAGACAAGGAGCTAATGGGTAGTGCAGCAGCAACGATGCCTGCTTTTAATAAAAAATCGGAACGTTTTATGGGTTCGCCAACCATAGTGCTCGATTTTGTTTTAGTGCTTTTGCGTGTTGCCCAAATAACCAGCCTGCGTACATCATCAACTAGTAAAAAGAGTGCAAAAAACACTTTTCCTATAAAACTTAAGAAAAAGGCAACTAAAATAATGGCTCGGATAGTTAAGCGAATATTGAAGTAAATGCTGAAGAAAATTCCAATTAAAAATAGGATGGTGACAGTCCACCAACTTATGCTAAATCGTTTTCTTTTAGCTTCAGACCAATTTGTACGGGCACCCAATATGGCCTTGTAAATATAAAAGTCTAATGCAAGAACTACTAGAACTAGGGTTAGTAGTACGAAAATTCGGTTAGCCATATAGCAGATGTGAATGTGTGCCCTAAATTATGATTTTTTGGCAAAAAACTGCAACTCCGACAGTTTAAGAAGCAAAAATTTGGGTTAAATTTTCTTTGCTAAGCGGTTTATTTAAGAATCCTTTTACGAAGGGGTATTGTTTAGCTTTTACTACATCTGCATGTGATAAGGATGCGCTAAGCATATAAATATGTGTTTCTTTGGCAAGTTCGGGACTCAGTTCTTCGTAATGATCGATAAATTCCCAGCCTGTTTCTGCTTGGAGGTTGATATCAATAAACACTACATCCGGGATTAAATCCGGGTTTTTCTTATGATTTTTAAAATACGTAATAGCCTCAGCAACAGTACTGAAGTGATACACATCTTTACAGAAATTCTTTAATTGAATGAGTCTTTTCGTTGCAAATACAAATATTTCATCATCATCAATTAAAAATGTAAGCAGTTTATTGTGCATGTTTAAAAGTGTATTTTAAATACTGTTCCTTTATTGAGTTCGCTCTCTACACTAATTTTACCGCCTAAAGATTCTACCTGATTTTTGGTCATAAATAAACCAATACCTCTTGCAGTTGGATTGCCATGAAAGGTTTTGTACATACCAAAAAGTTGCCCTCCATGTTTTTTTAAATCAATACCTAACCCGTTGTCGCTAACTTTTAATATGGGTTTACCGGCTTCTACATCACTCTCTATAGTTATAACCAATGGCACATCTGGGTTACGGTATTTGAGTGCATTGGAGGTAAAATTTAGCAATATACTCTCCAAATAGGCTGGTACAAAATCTATCTCGGTACACTTACTAAAATTTACTTTTAAGGTTGCATGAGTCTCATGAATTTCCGCCTGTAATACATTCTCTACATGTTGCATTACTTTATCTAAAGCCACTCTTTTTTTAATTTCATGCGTTTCTGTTTGTGCCACCACTAAGTCTGTTAAATGCGCAATAGTTTCGTTTAAGGAGGCACTTATTTTTTGGATATTTTCTTGCAGCTTTATTTTTTGAACGGGGTCTGTTTCATCGGCTTGCAATTCGAGGCTAAGGCTTAAATTGGCAGCATGAGCTCGTAAATTATGCGAAACAATATGAGCAAAGTTAACAAGCCGCTTGTTTTGGCTGACAATTATTTTGGTAGATTCATCAATGGCTACTTGCTTCTCTTTTTGTTCATTAATATCTTGAAAAACCCCCCTTACGCCAATAATTTCTTTCGTTTTTTTGTCCAGAATAGCTCTACCTATAGCCCTTACCCAAATTTCTTTTTGGGTTGCTGTGACAATATTTAGTTCCAAGTCGAAAGGAGTACCCAAGCTTAGTGCACTGTTTACGGCTTGTTGTATAATGGGTATTGAGCTTGGACTGTAAAAGTTAATGGCCGTATTTAGGTCGGGTGTAAAATTTTCGGGCACTTCGTGAATATGACATACTTCTTTTGACCAATTAAGTTGTGGTGGGTTGGTGTATAGTTCCCACACACCAACCCTGGCCATTTTGCCGGCTTCTTCTAATAAATGCTCACTTTTTTGTAGCGTAATTTTTTGTTCAATACGCTCATTGATATCCATTATACTGCATAGCATATAGGCAGGCCCTTCGGAAGTTCTGTTTGTGTTACCAGCAATTTTAAACCATTTATAAGCCCCTGCTTTATGTAAAAGTTGAATTTCTAATAGAAACTGCTTACCCGATTGAAAGTTGTTTTCTACCGCTTTAAGCAGAATTTCTTTGTCTGCAGGAAATACAAGTTGATCGAAAAAAAACGATTTGGATAAAATGGATTTGTTTGAGTAGCCCAATAGTTCACAAAAGGCGGGAGAGCAAATTAAACTGTCGTTATTTTCGCAAATTTGGAACAAGCCCGCATGCAGTGCTTGTTCCAATAGCTTAGAGTGCTCATTTTCAAGAAAACCAGAATGCTCAGAATGTTGACTCATAGAACGCAGTTTATACTACTAGTTAATATAGCGCTTTTAAATATAGGTAC
>CANGZX010000169.1 GCA_947458775.1 Sphingobacteriaceae bacterium
CCAAGTACCTACTTTATGATGAATGGGGTAATAGACGGACAGCCATGGAAATTGGCACCTACCATTCCATTTTTATTGTTTGCCATGTATCAGTTAAAATTTGCCATTATTACACCTGCGCTCATTACCGGAGCTTTTGCAGAGCGCATTCGTTTTATTTCTTATACTTTATTTATTTGTTTGTTTTTCATCTTCATTTATGCCCCTTTGGCCCATGCCACTTGGCACCCCGATGGCGTATTATTTAAATTAGGTGTATTAGATTTTGCCGGCGGAACTGTGGTTCACATGTCGGCAGGTTGGGCAGCATTGGCTTCGGCCCTGTATCTAAAAAAACGTAACGAAGTATCGCATACTCCAGCCCGTATAACCTACGTATTGTTGGGTACCGGCTTATTGTGGTTTGGTTGGTATGGCTTTAATGCCGGCTCGGCCTTTGGTGCATCTACCTTAGCTGTTACGGCCATGGCTACCACCATGACAGCCTCTTCGGCAGCAGCTTTGAGTTGGATTTTCTACGATGCTTGGAAAGGCCGCAAACCTTCGGCTATGGGAACCTGCATTGCTGCCGTAGTGGGCTTGGTAGCCATTACTCCCGCAGCCGGTTTTGTAAGCATTCCACACTCCTTAATAATTGGCGTAGTTGCCGCCTTGGTGAGTAATATTTTGGTTGATTGGCGTAGCCGCACTGGCCTAGACGATACCTTGGATGTATTTCCCTGCCATGGCGTAGGCGGTATGGTAGGTATGTTGCTTACTGGCGTATTTGCCCACACTGCAGTAAATGGAGCCAATACCACGGGTAACGGTTTGCTTTTTGGCGAAACACATTTATTTATTGTGCAAAGTTTGGCATTAGTTGGCGTATCTGTTTTTGCTTTTCTAGGTTCTATGGCCTTATTAAAACTAACCGATATCATTAGTCCACTTCGTGTTAGTGCAAGCGATGAACTAGAAGGCCTAGATTTGAGTCAACACGGAGAGAAGTTGTAGAATTAACATGCTTTATTCAATTAAATCATTATTTTTGTTAGCTCATCCAACACCATGAGCGAACCCATAAAACACGAGTGCGGCATTGCCCTCATCCGATTGTTAAAACCGCTATCTTATTACCAAGAAAAATACGGTACGCCTTTCTACGGCCTCAATAAACTCTACTTATTAATGGAAAAACAGCATAACCGCGGCCAAGATGGTGCTGGAATTGCTACTATTAAATTAGACATGAAGCCCGGTACCCGTTACATCAGCAGGCACAGAGCCATGGGTTCAAAAGCGGTATCCGATATTTTTGAGTATGTACAAAAGAAATTTGTAGACGTTCAGGAAAACACCCCCGAGCTTTTAGCCGATGCTAATTGGTTAAAAGAAAATATAAGTTTTACGGGCGAAGTACTCGTGGGCCATTTGCGCTACGGTACCCACGGAAAAAATAGCATCGAAAGTTGCCATCCATTTTTACGCCAAAACAATTGGATGACCCGTAATTTGGTTATTTGTGGCAATTTTAACATGACCAACGTTGACGAATTATTGGAGCAACTATACGAACTTGGTCAGCACCCCAAAGAAAAAGCAGATACCGTAACGGTATTGGAAAAAATAGGCCACTTTTTAGACGTAGAAAATCAAGAAATTTTTGATAGCTACAACGCTAAAGGACTAAGTAATGTAGAAATTACTCATAAAATTGCCGAAGAATTGGATGTTGCCAATATACTACGTCGTTCGGCAAAAACTTGGGATGGAGGGTATACCATTTCGGGCATTATTGGGCATGGAGATGCTTTTGTGATGCGTGATCCGGCGGGCATTCGCCCAGCCTTTTATTATGCCGATGAAGAAGTGTTGGTGGTTGCTTCTGAGCGCCCAGCTATTCAAACCGCTTTTAATGTGCCAATTGGTTCTGTTAAAGAAATAAAGCCCGGCCATGCGCTTATTGCCAAAAAAGATGGACGCATTAGCGAAGAACAATTTAGCCAGCCTCTGGAACAAAAATCATGCTCATTTGAGCGTATCTATTTCTCGAGAGGCAGCGATGCCGATATATATCGCGAACGCAAGCAATTGGGGCGCTTACTATGCCCACAAATTTTATCGGCAGTAAACAACGATTTAGAAAATACCGTATTTTCCTTTATTCCTAATACCGCCGAAGTAGCCTTTTATGGTTTGGTAGAAGGTATTCATAAGCATATAAAACAGGTACAAAAAAGTAAATTGTTAAACCGTGCCGATAAAATTACCGATGCCGAGTTAGAAGCGATGTTAAAAATGGCGCCAAGGGTGGAGAAAATTGCACTCAAAGACGCCAAATTACGCACCTTTATTACGCAAGATGCCGATAGGGGTGATATGGTGGCCCACGTGTACGATACCACCTACGGACTGATTAAGGCAGGTCAAGATACTTTAGTGGTATTAGACGATTCTATTGTGCGGGGAACTACCTTAAAACAAAGCATTTTACGCATTTTAGATCGTTTACAACCTAAAAAAATTATTGTGGTTTCTTCGGCCCCTCAAATTCGATACCCCGATTGTTACGGCATTGATATGTCTAAAATGGGCGAATTTGTTGCCTTTGAGGCGATGATTTCTCTATTAAAAGAGCAGGGCAAAGAGCACTTAATACAGGATACTTATCAGGCCTGTTTAAAAGCTAAGGCTACAGGCAGCATGAAAGAGAAAAACTTGGTGCAGGCTTTATATGCTCACTTAACCGATGAAGAAATTTCCGGTCGAATTGCTAAGATTGTTACTCCAGCGGGTATCCACGCTCAAGTAGAAGTTATTTATCAGAAATTAGAAAACCTACATGCAGCCTGCCCAAATCACTTAGGTGATTGGTATTTTTCAGGTAATTATCCTACTCCAGGAGGAAATAAAGTAGTGAATCAGGCTTTTATGAATTGGGTAGAAGGGAACAACCAACGGGCCTACTAAATTAGGGAATGGTTTACCACCAAGCTGTAAATCAATTTTGCAGCAAAAATAATCAGTAGGGTACCAGCTACTCGATTCAACAATATTAAATTATGTACCGTAATACGCTTGCGTAGTTTATTGGCAAAGTAGGCCTTTAGTGTATCTAAGCTGAATTGGGTAATTAAAATAGTGGCAAAAAAGGGTACAATAATATTGGGGTTATAGCCTCCGGCTACAGAAATTACGCCACTGGTTA
>CANGZX010000170.1 GCA_947458775.1 Sphingobacteriaceae bacterium
AGCAGTTTTTTCAACTTTTTCTGAACAACAGGCACGTACTTCTTTGCCTTGGAATTGCACTTGAGCTAACTTGCTTCCACAGTAATGAAAGTTTAATGAGAGGCCTACTATGCTTAGCACATAGAAGCCTACAAAAATCAAACTGACTACTTTTTTGCCCATTGCTCAAATATACGAGAAATCGGATTATACTTTTTTCAAAGAATTAACCTGCATTTTTTTGAGCATCGGCCTTCATTTTTTCGTTGGCTACAATCACAATTTCTACCCGTCTATTTTTTGTCTTCCCTTCTTCGGTATTATTATCGGCAATGGGCTCACTTTCGCCTTTTCCTCTTGTGTTTATGCGGCTGGCACTTATTCCCTGATTAATAGTAAAGGTTTTTACAGCCTCTGCTCGGCGTTCCGAAAGGCGGTTGTTGTATTCATCGCTGCCGCTATTATCAGTATGTCCAATAATCGTTACATCGGTATCTGGATTATCTTTTAGCGATTTGGCTAAGTTTTGAATATTGGTCATGGCAGCGGTTTTGAGCTCCGACTTGCTTACATCAAACAAAATTCCAGAATCAAACTTCACAATAATTCCTTCGCCCTCCCGAATTACTTCTGCTCCCGGAATAGTTTGTTTTAATTGTTCGGCTTGTCTATCCATACCACGGCCAATAAAGGCACCGGCAGTTCCGCCAACAGCTCCTCCAATAAGCGCCCCCACGGCCGTATTGCCAGCTTTTTTACCAATAAGCGCTCCCACGGTACCACCAGCCAATGCACCAATAACGGTACCCTTTGTGGTTTTATTTGTGGTGGAGCAACTTTGTAAATAGGTGAGCGTAAAAATGCATAGTAAACTTAGTGCAAGCACTTTTTTTGTTGCGGTATTTTTCATAAGAATTTTATGTAATGGGTTAAACATCTTAAAGCACCTAGGTGCTTATCTACAAACCTAAAACGCATGATCTTTTAAAATAGTGTAAGGCTTTCCGTGTATGATCTAAGTTCTTCTTACCCGAATAATACTTATTCGTATAGATTTAATAATTCAAACAAATAAAGAAATATTATTAAAGATAAATTAAATAATTATTTAATTTTATATTTTTGTATCGCATCAATGAAATTATTTGCCTTTGATTCCACAACAACATTTTGAAGGAGATTGGAGATACGTTAATCTGTACGGGTTATTGTTGGGCTTGCTTGTTGGCCATAGCATCATTCTATTCAATACACTTTTTACGGGTAACCCGATACAATTACCTGAAGCTGCTTTAGTACTTTGGGTAAGTACATGTGTGTTGTGTACGCTTGCCAATTCGCTTGCCCTGTCTATTTCTTTGCCTACTTTTGCCACGTATGTACATCAACAGCCAATTTTAGCATTTTATGTTTTTAGTGGCATAGGCCTTTTGTTGGGTACTATTTTGGGTGTGTTGTCTGCTACTTTATTTTTCCCCATGGCATTTATTGCTGCGCATAAAGCACTGCTCTTTCTCATTTTATTGGCATCGATTGCGGTTTGTATGGGTATACAGTTGTATGAGTGGCAGGCAGCTAGAAATCACCAAAAACAAATTAAACAGGAGGTTGAAGTACTCAAATTAGATCGTTTAACTAAACAGGCTCAGTTAAAAGCAATTCAAACTAAAATTAATCCACACCTCTTGTATAATGCACTTAACTCCATTGCTGGCTTAATTCAGTTAGATCGGTCTAAGGCCGAGGATATGACTATCCGTTTGGCTCAGCTTTATCGCTACGATGTAAAGGATGATCAGTGGATTACCATACAAGAAGAGTTACACATTGCTAAAAATTATTTAGAAATAGAGCACGTGCGTTTTGGTGATTTATTGAATTATGAATTTACCTGTGATGCCGACTTATTAAAAGTCACCATTCCTAGATTTTTAGTGCAACCCTTAATAGAAAACGCAGTGAAGCATGGCTTGGCCGGGGCACAAGAACCCCAAATTACAATTCAAGTACAAATTAGTAGGCAGGAAGAAAAAATTCGAATAGAGGTGTTTGATACAGGCGGAAAATTTCCAGCAAAAATTACTGCCGGCTATGGTTTAAGAAGTATTAATACCCGACTTGGTATACACTATGGATCTGATTATGCTATTAAAGTGGCTAACCAGCCACAAAAATGCATCAGCTTGCTATTGCCACTTTCACCTTTATCCATTTAATACATACATGATTATACCACGGAAATTTTATAGCAGTGACTGGCGTTTTAAGTATAGTAATGCTCTGCTTACCGGATGCGTAGTTGGTGCTTGTATTATTGGGGTTCAGATAGCTATAAACGAATTTAATTTTATTGGTGGGCTAGGCGTTGTACTCTTTTGCATTACACACGGTTTGCTTATGGCGGCAGTTATCTCTTTTTATACCGAACAATTAAATCCGCGAATACCGCAAAGATGGATTAAGGTGCCGGTGCTGTTTTTACTGGGCATTACCGGGACACTTGCCGCTACAGCGGTTTCATTTTATGTATTTTCCTTGTTCTCCCATCAGCAGTATGAAATGGGTATGCTGCTCAATCAAGCAATTACCAATTTTAGTGTCTGTATTATTATTAGCGCTTTGATATTGTTATACGAATCGCAGCGAATCAGCTATATCAACCATTTCCAAAAAAAGGAAATTGAAATTCTTCGGATGAAACAATTAAAGGTAAAGGAGGAATTGGAAACTCTTCAATCGAAAATAAACCCACATTTTTTATACAATTCTCTAAATACCATTGCCGGTTTGGTATACACCGATGCGGTATTGGCCGAAGAGCTTACCCTTAAACTTTCTAAGCTATTTAGGTACAGCATCAATTATTCGGAACAACATTTTACTACGCTAGCCGAGGAGCTGGAAATGCTGCATGTTTATTTATCTATCGAAAAAATACGCTTAGTGCCCAAGCTCCAGTTTGAGTTGCAAGCAGATGAAAACCTATTGCCCGGTTATTTTCCACGTTTTTTATTACAGCCTTTGGTAGAAAATGCATTGAAGCATGGGCTTTCTACACAAGCAGAACCTGGCTATATTAAACTGTTCATACAAAAAGAAACCAACAACAGGGCCTGTATAGAACTATTTGATAGTGGGCAAGCTTTTCCCCAACAAATTACCGGCGGTAGTGGATTTTTAAATACCAAA
>CANGZX010000171.1 GCA_947458775.1 Sphingobacteriaceae bacterium
TCGAACATGCCTTTTTTTGCTCTAGCACGTCCCAATAAAACCTCCAATTCTTTAGGGCTAGCCCCATGTGCTTCTGCCTCGGCTACACGAAGCGCAAAATCATTTTTTAATAAACGCACCGGCACCAGCGATTTTAAGCGGAGTTTGGTATCACCTTCTTGAGCGGCTAATACGGCCTGCTTAAAATTTTCGTGTGCCGATGATTCTGTAGCCACGGCAAACCGAGAACCCACTTGTACACCATCTGCACCGAGGGCCATGGCCGCCAACATCGCTTTTCCACTGGCAATACCACCGGCAGCTACTAAGGGCAAATCAATGGCCTCACGCACCATCGGAATTAAGCAAAGTGTAGTAGTTTCCTCACGACCATTATGTCCGCCAGCCTCAACACCTTCGGCAACAACTGCATCTACGCCACAAGCTGCAGCTTTTTGCGCAAATTTTACGTTAGATACCACATGGGCTACGGTCATGCCGTTTTCTTTAAATGTAGAAGTCCATGTAGCCGGATTGCCCGCAGAGCTGAACACAATGTTTACTTTTTCTTGCAAAATTACCTCAACCAAGTCTTCCATATTGGGATAGAGCAAAGGAATGTTAACACCAAAAGAGTTATTTGTAGCTTTTTTACATTTTTGAATATGTTCACGCAACACATCGGGGTACATAGATCCGGCACCAATAAGGCCCAAACCACCGGCATTTGAAACTGCCGAAGCCAAGCGCCAGCCGCTACACCAAGCCAAACCACCCTGTATAATGGGGTATTTGATAGCAAAAAGTTTTTGTATTGCGTTCACCTAGTAAAGTTGATGCTTTCGTAGCAAACTGCCAAATTTAAAATACGCTTAAACTAGCTTTTTAACGGTTGAACTTGGCGTTAGCGAAAGTTCGTGTGTATACATAATTAAATTTAACCCAGGTTGTTTCCCTTTTTCTAAGGTACCTAAGCACGTATCAAGCCCCAGGTATTGAGCTCCATTGAGCGTTGCCCATTTAATAGTATCGGTTAATTGCAAGTGCGGGAAATGCTCGTGTAAGGTTTTTATTTCGGAAAGAATACATAAACTATCGTTAGATGCATAACTATCGGTACCCAATGTAACCTTAAAATGATCTTGTAAAAACAAATCTACTTTGGGCAGCCTATTTTCTATATATAAATTGGCCTTGGGACAAAAACACCAAAATACCTCTTGCGGAAACCGCTTTACAAAATAGAGGTCTTTTGCACTGGTATAGGTATTATGCACCAATAAAATGCGCTGATTTTTCGGAAAAGATGGAAAGAAATGTTGTAAAGAATTTCGAGCTTGGGGCTTTAAAAAAGTAATGTCTTGCTTAAAAAAATCGAACAAATCCAAAAATTTACCGGTTTTATACCGATAAAATTCGTTCTCCTCATCACTCTCTTGGTTATGTATGCTAAATAAGTTTGGCCTGTGTTTGCAATAATGTTCAATTAAGCGAACCAATTCTTTACTTACCGAATAAGGGGCATGCGGGGTAATAGAAACCGATTGTTCGCCAAAAGCTTCCTTCAATTCCTTTCCGGCATCAAAAATAGCTTTTGCTCGTTCCGGATGAATGCCAATAAGTTCAATAAAGGTGTGGTAAAAAATTTTGCTTTTTTCTTTAAGCGATTGAGAGATTAAAGTATTTGAAATATCTCCAACAGCCACAATACCATTTGCATACATCTCCTCATCGGCCTTTTCCATGGCTGCATGTATCTCAGCTTCATCAAAATCCCGCAAGGAAACTACCCCCTTAATAAATTCAATAAGCCCTGATTTCTTTTTAAGCTGGCCCTTTAAATGCGCCAATTCTAAGTGGCAATGGGTATTTATAAAACCTGGAACCAAAATACCTTTAAATTGTTGAATAGGCTTGCCCACTACTTCTGCGTGGTTGTGTGGGTAAAGTGCTACCACTTCACCAATATCATTCATTACTACCACTCCTTTGGGTATAGGAGCAGTTGAAACGGGTAGTACATAATCTGCAGTGAAATACTTAAGCATGCTCATAAGTGTTCACTCCATCTTTGCTTGGGTCGCAGCTAATTAAAGGGGAGTTGTAAATACAATTAATCTGGTCAAAAATAATAGAAAAAAGTTTTCTTTCACGTATTTGCATGATTTTATAAGGTTAAATTTTTTTATTGATAAGTTTGTACACCCATGGAAACACCCAAACGTATCGATATCCGTAGCCTTACATTAGCCGAATTGCAAACGCAATTGATGGCATTCGGTGAGCCTGGCTTTAGGGCCAAGCAAGTATATCAATGGCTCTGGGAAAAAACGTGCACCAATTTTGATGAGATGAGCAACTTATCAAAATCGTTAAGAGAAACCTTAAAAACACAATTTGAGATATGTGCTGTTAAAATACATCAGTCGCAGATCAGTGAAGATAGAACGATAAAAAATAGTTTCAAATTGTATGATGGAAACTTAGTAGAGGGTGTACTCATACCAACCACAGAGAGAATGACGGCCTGCGTAAGTTCTCAGGTGGGTTGTAGCCTCACGTGTAAATTTTGTGCTACAGGTTATATGGAGCGGAAACGTAACCTAAATGCCGACGAAATTTTCGATCAGGTGGTACTCATAGCCAAACAGGCTGAACAAAATTATAAGCTAGCTCTTTCCAATATTGTGTACATGGGCATGGGCGAACCGCTTTTAAATTATGCCAATGTGCTCCGTTCCATTGAACGTATTACCGCCGAAGATGGACTAAATATGTCGTACAAACGCATTACGGTTTCCACCGCAGGCATTGCCAAAATGATAAAAAAATTGGGCGATGATGGGGTAAAATTCAATTTGGCCCTCTCCCTACATGCGGCCAATGATGCAAAGCGCAACGAAATTATGCCCATAAATGAGCAAAACAGCTTAAAAGCATTGGCCGAAGCGCTTAAATATTATTTTGCCAAAACTAAAAACCCAGTTACTTACGAATACATTGTATTTAACAACTTTAACGACGAGCTAAGCGATGCGCAAGAGTTAGCCCGCTTTTGCAAACACGTACCCTGTAAGGTAAACCTCATAGAATACAACCCCATTTCTTTGGCCGATTTTAAAAATGCTGAGGTAGATAAAATTGAAGCCTTTGCCGACTACTTAAAAAGCCAAGGCATTATAA
>CANGZX010000172.1 GCA_947458775.1 Sphingobacteriaceae bacterium
ACGCATGCGTTATGCCGATTTCTTAATTCTAGCAAAAGATTACAAATCTTTGCAAGCAGAAGCGCAAGCAATGGCCCAAATGGATAAAGCCAACAAACGTATTTTACGTTACTTAGCTTACGCTGCTTACGAAAATGGCGATTATACCGCAAGTATTCAAGCTATTAAAGATTTTATGGCTAAAGTAGAACCTAAACGTATTATTGGTAGAGATTATAGCTACCTAGGACGTGCATTAATTAAATCTGGTCAAGAAGAAGAAGGTTTTCAGACTGTAAAGAAAGCCCTAGCTATTGACTCGAGTTTAGTGAGCGGCATGAGTGATTTAGGTAAAGAGTTATACAGTTTAAAAAAGTATAGCAAAGCAGCCGAAGCCTATGAACTTGCCGTAAAAAATCCACAACGTAACCTATTAGATTATTTCTACTTAGGTTCATCGTACTACTTCGATTACGGCGCTAAAAAAACGGCTGGCTTAGAAGCCGATAAATCTTTATTAGCAAAAGCCGATTCTGCGTTTAGTTATTTAGCCCAGCGCTCACCCAATACCTTTGCTGCATGGCAGTTCAGAGGCCGTATCAACCGTCAGTTCGATGATGCCAACGATAGCCAAGGTTTAGCCGTTCCGTTCTACGAAAAATATGTAGAGTTGGTAACCGTAACTAAACCGGAACTAGCCGCCAAAAATAGTACAGGACTAATTGAGGCCTATATTTATTTAGGTTCGGTAGTAGCTCGTAAAGATAAAGACACCGAAAAAGCGAAAGAATATTTCAACAAGGTACTGGCCATTGACCCGGCCAATGCCATAGCCCTCGAAGTGCTCAAAGCATTGGGTACAACAAAGTAAAAAAATATCCCTTTTTTAAGCGCCTTAATCATCCGATTAAGGCGCTTTCTTGTTATATTTGCGCCACCAAACCCAATATATGGAAGCACAAAGTATGCCAGTTAATTATTTGCCCATTTTTTTTCAAATGATTGTGGCTATGGGTTTCGTGGTAATGACCATGGTTGTTACCCATTTAGTAGGCCCCAAACGTAAAACAGCCGATAAATTAACCCCCTTTGAATCAGGAATTGAGTCTGTGGGTAATGCCCGTCAACCCTTTTCCATCAAGTACTTTTTGGTGGCTATTTTATTTGTACTTTTTGACGTCGAGGTGATTTTTATGTACCCTTGGGCAGTTAATTTTAGAGACTTGGGTTGGACAGGTTTAGTGGAGATGTTCATCTTTATGGGGACACTTTTGGCGGGATTTATTTACATCCTTAAAAAGGGTGCATTAGATTGGGAATAAAGCATATAACAGACAATAATAACGGCATTATGAGCGAATTAACAATTGTTGAAGCTCCTCCCGGTATAGAGGGATCAGGATTTTTTGCAACGTCACTAGATAAGGTGGTGGGCTTAGCCCGTTCACACTCCTTGTGGCCCTTGCCATTTGCCACTTCTTGTTGTGGTATAGAGTTTATGGCTACTATGGGCTCTCACTATGATTTTGCTCGTTTTGGTTCTGAACGTCCAAGTTTTTCGCCACGCCAAGCCGACTTATTAATGGTAATGGGCACTATTGCCAAAAAAATGGGTCCGGTATTGCAGCAAGTTTATACTCAAATGGCCGAACCCCGCTGGGTAATTGCGGTAGGTGCCTGTGCATCTAGCGGCGGTATTTTCGATACCTATTCGGTTTTGCAGGGCATCGATGAAATTATTCCGGTTGATGTATACGTACCCGGTTGCCCCCCACGCCCCGAAGCCATTATTGATGGGTTTAATAAAATACAAGAATTGGTGAAAAACGAGTCACTTCGTCGTCGCGAATCGCCAGAGTACCAAGCACTATTAGCCAAATACGGAATTCAATAATGGGCACGCTAAGTAACCAAGTAGTCATTCAAAAACTAACTGCACGTTTTGCCGATAAGATATCGGTTCCAACCGAGCCGTTTGGTCTATTAACTCTTGAAACGAATACAGAAACTATTACCGAAGTGCTACGCTTTTTAAAAGAAGACAAAGAACTTCAGTTTAATTATCTTACAGATATTACCGGCATCCACTATCCCGAGCAAGAATTAGCCATCGGGGTAATTTACCATTTGCATAGCTTAACGCACAATGTGCGTATACGCATTAAGGTATTTCTTTCGGCTGCAAATCCAAGCATTCCTACCGCTACCACGTTGTGGCAAGGAGCCAATTGGATGGAGCGTGAAACCTTTGATTTTTATGGAGTGCAGTTTGAAGGACACCCAGATTTACGCCGCATTTTAAATGTAGATGACATGACCGTTTTTCCGATGCGTAAAGAATACCCATTAGAAGACCCGAACAGAATAGATAAAAAAGACCTTTTCTTTGGAAGATAAGATGAACAACCATCCGGTATATACAGATAACGATCCACAAAAAGAGACCATCACCCTAAATCTTGGTCCTACCCACCCGGCTACGCATGGTGTTTTCCAAAACGTACTCGAGTTAGATGGCGAACGCATTGTAAGTGGCGTATCCACCATTGGCTACATTCACCGTGCATTCGAAAAAATTGCCGAGCATCGTCCATTTTATCAAATAACACCACTAACTGATCGCCTAAACTATTGTTCATCGCCCATTAATAACATGGGTTGGCACATGACGGTAGAAAAACTGCTCAATATACAAACGCCCAAACGTGTAGATTACCTCCGTGTAATCATCATGGAGCTTTCTCGTATATCCGATCACTTAATTTGCAACGGAATTTTAGGTGTAGATACCGGTGCCTTTACAGGCTTCTTGTATTTAATGGAAGAGCGGGAGCACATTTACGAAATTTTTGAAGAAGTATGTGGGGCCCGATTAACTACTAATATTGGTCGTATAGGAGGCTTCGAACGTGATTTCAACGACATCGCTTTCGCTAAAATTCGAGGCTTTTTAGAAAAATTTCCACCCATATTAAAAGAATTTGAAACGCTCTTTAACCGCAACCGTATTTTCATTGAACGTACCAGCGGCGTAGCGGCAGTTGATCCCGAAACAGCACTAAATTATAGTTGGAGCGGTCCAATTTTGCGTGCAACCGGTGTAGATTACGATGTACGTGTAAACGAACCTTACTCCTCGTATCAAGATTTCGATTTTGATATTCCGGTAG
>CANGZX010000173.1 GCA_947458775.1 Sphingobacteriaceae bacterium
GTAGTCCTTATGTTCTTTAAGGATGCACTCGATGGTGGCACAAAGGCATTAAAAGCCATCCACAAAACCCTACACTGTATTAGCAATGAATTAGATTTATTGGCCTCACAACTAACCGCCGATGAAGAGGTACGCCCATCCAAAGATTTTTTAAAAGAACTAAACAATTTAAAAGCTGCTATTGATGAAGTAGAAACCAATTACCGCTTACCCAATTTGGTACTCAAAAAAATCCTCATCAATATTCGAAATATGGTTCGCAGAACCGAAAAAGTGTTTAGCTACGCTACAGATGGAGGGGTTAATGAAGGTATTCGGAGTCAGAAAGATCTGCCAAAATTTGTTAGCCATCAAGAAATAGACTTTAAACTGTTTAGAGAAAACCTCAGCTTTCATTCTACCACCTTTAGATATGCCGTAAGAATGGCTATTGTTTGCCTTTTAGGCTTTGTTGTTTCGCATTTATTTACACTGGGGCACCACAGTTATTGGATATTACTAACCATTATTGTGATTTTAAAACCAAGTTTTAGCCTAACCAAACAACGAAACTATGAACGGATTATAGGAACTGTTATGGGTGGCTTAATTGGGGTAGCCATTCTTATTTTTGTGAAAGACGAAACTCCTCGATTTATCTTTTTATTGGGATTTATGGTGGGAGCATATAGCTTTCAGCGGGTAAATTATAAACTGAGCGTACTCTTTCTAACCCCCTATTTACTCATATTGTTTAGCTTTTTAGGTGCCAACAATATTACTATAGCTAAAGAACGCATAGTTGATACCCTGGTTGGCTCCCTAATTGCCTTTGCGGCTAGTTACTTTATTTTTCCGAGTTGGGAATCGAAACAACTAAAACTAGCCATGAAAGAAGCGGCCATTGCCAATTATAATTACCTGATTAAGTTGGCCGAAGGTTTACTGGGCCAACCTTTAGAACTTACCGATTACAAGCTCATTCGCAAAGAAGTGTATGTACGTACAGCGAACTTAAATAGCGCTTTCCAACGCATGCTTTCAGAACCTAAAAGCAGGCAAAAAAACAGTAAGGAAATCCACAAATTTGCGGTTTTAAACCATATGCTCTCTTCCTACATTGCCAATTTGGTGCGTGTAGCCCAACAAGAAAAAACAGTGAAATGTGACCCGGTTTCTATTAAATGGGTGCGCAAAGCCTTGCATCATTTAAGGCATACCATAAACGAATTAGCGCCTGGTACCACAAATTTGGCTTCCATAAGCTACCCCGAGCTAGCAGAAAACCTTGAAGCGAAAGATACCCGTGATTTTAATGCTGATTTATTAGCTGAACAATTGCAATTGGTTTATCGGCTTACAAAAGATATTCGAAAATTGGCCGAAAGCCTAGAAAACGATTAAACCTAGCTTTTAGCTGCTTCCTTGAGCAATTTACGGGACAAATCGTGGCCTAAATAACCATCAATAATTCCGTGTACCAAGTACAACAAAGGCGTCATTAAAACAGCTACAACAAACTTATAGGTGTAATTTACTAAACCTATAGCTGCCACCATTTGCCACGACCAATTGTATTGTGGGTTTAGGTAAAACGCAATAAAAATAACCACAAAACTATCTATACATTGCGATACCAGCGTGGAACCTGTAGCCCGTAACCACAAAGCCCGCTCACCCGTGAAGTTTTTAATTTTATGAAAAATAACCACATCGGCAATCTGACCAATTAAGAAGGCCGTAATAGAACCCACAATAATCCACATGCCCTGTCCAAAAATGGCTGTAAATGCTGCATCCATGTTTATTTCCTGCGTACCTACTTTTTGATTAATCCAAAAATCGGCCGGAACCAATTTAATAGCCAAGCCAACCGCTAAAAAGGCAAATGCAATTAAAACGGAGGTTAAAATGGATAAAAAACGCACCTGCTTTAAGCCAAAGTACTCGTTTATAATATCTGTAAAAATGAAAACCAATGGCCAGGTTAATACCCCAGCCGACATGTTAAAAGATAAATTTTGAACGCCCAAAAGATTTAAATCGAACTTTTTAAAGCCTAAAGATTGTTCAACTGAGAAAATTTTAACCCCAATAAACTCTGAGAGCAGGGCATTCACAATAAAAAAGCTGCATAGTATAAGCAACAATCTACTTTCTTTGGTTTTAAAAGTCATGGCTAAAGTTTATAGATTAAAAGTAGCCCTTTTTCACTAAAATCTTATATTTATATTTAATTGTACAACTGAATGTGTGTTTCAACTCCATGCTACATTGCAGGGAGTAGCACATACAAGTAGATACAGGTAAGCGTTACCTATTTTTAGCTATGGATTCACTAAAAATTACCACTTTTCAGGCCTATTTATTCTGGGAAAACTGCGAAAAAAACTTGCAGAACCTAGCACTTAGGCTATCGGCTATTCGTGAAAAAACAGATTTAATTGTGTTACCAGAAATGTTTAACACCGGTTTTTCTATGAATACCGAAAAACTAGCCGAAGAAATGGGTGGCACCACCATGCAGTGGATGCAACAACAAGCCCGAAAATACGAAGCCGTAGTTACTGGAAGCTTAATCATTAAAGAAAATGATTGCTTTTATAACCGTTTAATTTGGATGCGCCCCGATGGCACCTATGAACACTACGATAAACGTCATTTGTTTAGTTTAGCCAACGAAGACGATCAATTTACTCCAGGCAATCGTAAGTTTTACATCGATTTACATGGATGGAAAATTTGCCCGGCTATTTGCTACGACCTGCGTTTCCCCGTTTGGCTGCGAAACGATGCCGAAAATCCATATGATATTCTCCTACTTATAGCCAGTTGGCCCGATAAACGTTCCTTACACTGGCGTACCCTAATTCCAGCCCGTGCCATCGAAAACCAAAGTTATGTAGTAGCTGTAAACCGGGTTGGGCACGACGGAAATGAAGTGTTTCACTCTGGAGGCTCTATGTGTATTGCCCCCAATGGAAGCGTAGTGTATTATAAACCGAACGACGAAGACTTATATACCTTTACCATACACAAAGAAGAAATTCAAAAAACACGTCGCATCTTTCCGTTTTTGGCAGATGGCGACGATTTCAACCTATCTATTTAAGCCATACTATGAAAAGAATGTTGGGCCTATTGGCTTTTTTAGTACTTACACAAGTA
>CANGZX010000174.1 GCA_947458775.1 Sphingobacteriaceae bacterium
AGAAGCCATTCGCAACTGTGGAATGAACTGGGCTTACGATGCCATGTACGGTGCTGGACAAAACGTAATGCGTAGAATTTTACCCAATGTCACCCTTCTGCATTGCGAACATAATCCCGGCTTTGATGGGCAAGCGCCAGAACCTATACACCGTAATTTAACCGAATTTTCGGATGTAATTAAGCTTTCGGAAGGTGAAATTGCTTCTGGTTTAGCTACCGATGGCGATGCTGACCGCATTGGTTTGTATGATGAAAACGGAGATTTTGTGGATTCACATCATATTCTACTCCTTCTCATACATTACATGAGCAAGGTTAAAAACCAACAAGGAGAAGTGTACACCACTTTTTCGTGTACCAATAAAATTCAAAAACTATGCGATGCCTATGGCATAAACAATACCATTACCAAAATTGGTTTTAAATACATTTGCGATTTGATGGTAAACTCCGGAAAACCATTTTTAACCGGTGGCGAAGAATCGGGTGGTATAGCCATAGCTGGCCACATACCCGAACGAGACGGTATTTGGATGGGCTTAACCATTTGGGAATGTATGGCCAAAACTGGTAAAAGCCTCACCGAATTGATTGAAGAAATTTACAGCCTTGTAGGCACATTTGCTTTTGAACGCTACGATTTACACTTAACCGAAGAGTTAAAACAAACTATTATTCAGAAATGTGAGAACCGAGCTTTCACGCAGTTTGATTCGTATAAAGTGATAAAAACCGAAGATATAGATGGATTTAAATTCCATTTCGACGAAAACTCTTGGGTAATGATTCGTCCTTCGGGAACAGAACCCGTATTACGAGTATATTCCGAAGCCCCAACATCAGCCGATGCTTTTGCCATTTTAGATGCCACGAAATCTACCTTATTGGCTTAATTATGAAATACTTAGTTTATATTTTATTAGCAACGGGGCTGATACAAGCTTGCAGTAATGGCCCAAAAACCTTACCCATTTTAGGCGAACGCCAAACCGTAGAAAAAGTGATTGATGGTAAAACTGTCATCGATACAGTTTATCAACATATTCCAGCCTTTTCTTATCTCAATCAAGATAGTGTGTATATCAGCAATGTCGATTTTGATGGAAGCATTTACGTAGCCGATTTCTTTTTTACAAGTTGCAATACCATTTGCCCCATTATGCATCGAAACATGCTCACCGTATTGGATAAATACAAAGGAAATGAAAAGGTTAAATTTTTATCGCATAGTATTGATACCAAATACGATTGGCCCAATCGCCTTAAAAAATATGCAACCAAATTAGGTGTAACGGGTAATCAATGGCAATTTGTGCATGGTTCAAAAGATTCTATTTATAGTGTTGCTGCTAAAAGTTATTTAGTAGCTGCCTATGAAGATGGTGCTGCCCCACAAGGCTTGGTGCACCAAGGTTGGTTTGTGTTAATTGATAAAGAAAAACGTATTCGGGGTGCTTACGATGGCACTAAAACAGATCAAGTAGCACAATTAATGAGCGATATGGATTTACTTTTGCAAGAATATGAGCAAAAATAAGTTCGGTATTTTCTGCATTTTGAGCTTAATAGGGATCTTTTTCTATGCCTGCCAATCGGAAGAAGAGATTACCTATGCACGCTACTATACCGCTGGTAAGCAACTTTATGAATACAAATGCGCTAACTGCCACGGCAATGATGGCGCTGGATTGGCTATGCTCTACCCACCCTTAACAGATTCTACGTTTTTAAAACAAAATAAAACAAAACTAGCTTGCTACATTAAAAACGGATTGCAAGGTCCAATACAAGTTTCCGGTAAAAATTACGAAGGAATAATGCCGGCTCAGGCTACGCTAAGCGACATAGAAATTGCTGAAATAATTACCTATATAACCAATTCCTTTGGCAATAAGCAGGGCTTTTACCCCTACCAGCAGGCTGGTGTCGATCTTCAAAACTGTAGCAATTAAATTATCTTATCTTTGCAGTTGCAAGCCGTTCTATCGCCGCGATTTATCGGGGAGGAAAGTCCGGGCAACACAGAGCATTCTGCTTCCTAACGGGAAGGATTCCGATGCAAATCGGGAGCCGGAAAGTGCCACAGAAAACAAACTACCCTTCGGGGAAAAGGTGAAAACGTGAGGTAAGAGCTCACGGCCTTCTCGAGTGATCGGGATTGCGGTAAACCCCAGGAGTTGAAAGACCAAATAGGCTAACGTATGTAGGGCTGCTCGTCCGATGTTAGTGGGTAGGTCGATAGATCCCGATGGCAACATCTGGACTAGATAAATGATAGAAATCCCGATTTATCGGGATACAGAACCCGGCTTACAGGCTTGCTTTTTTTGAAAAAACACATTCATTATATATTCTGCTTCGAAACTCAATGCGGCAGAAACGGCAAAGAATTTACTGGATTATAAAACGGCTGGCCATACCCAATAAGAGCAAGAAACCAAACACATCGGTAAAGGTGGTAATGATTATTGATGAGGCAACCGCAGGATCGATACCCACTCGTTTTAGCACCAATGGAATAGCAGAACCGGCTACTCCGGCAATAATGAGGTTACCAGTCATGGCTAAGAAAACTACCAAGCCTAATAGCGGATTTAAATCGTAAAAATAGGCGAAGGAAAGAACAATTGCGCCAATTACCGCACCATTAATTAACCCAACGGTAAATTCTTTCAATACCGTTCTATAAGCCTGATTATCTGTTAGATCATTCAAGGAAATACGACGAACAGTTACCGCCAAAGCTTGTGTAGCGGCATTACCGCCCATACCGGCAATCATAGTCATATAACCAGCAATAATGCCTAACTGTGCAATGGTGCCGTGAAAATATCGAATTACCGATGCAGCTAAAAAGGCCGTGCCCAAGTTTAGCACCAACCACGGAAGTCTACTTTTTACCGCTTCTCTCCAATTACCAGCAAGTTCCTCATCTTCAGAAACTCCCGAAATTTTCAAAATATCCTCCGTATTCTCTTCTTCTAATACGTCGATAACATCATCAAAGGTAATTCTACCTAATAAATGCATCTCCTCATCTACAACCGGAATACTTGTTAAATTATACTGAGAAATTAATTTAGCAACCTCCTCCTGATCGGTATCGGCCAATACGTACACAAAATCAACCTGAATAAGTTCGGC
>CANGZX010000175.1 GCA_947458775.1 Sphingobacteriaceae bacterium
AATTGATTTGATTTCCCTGATAACTTAATTTGTTATACTGTAGCATTTTATCTCCGTTTAAATCGAATAATGCCCAGCTACTTCCCTGTGAAGCCTGACCCCAATCGGGGAAATAGTCAGTTGAAACATTGGTGTATGCACCACTAAAAATTGAAATTACATCAGAAGTGCTTCTGCTAGGCGGAGTTGGAGCAGAACTTAGTGGCTGTAATATAGCCGTAACCGCAAAATTTTCGGTATACTGTGTGGTTTTTACTCCACCGCTTTTCGCTACTACCCTAATGGTGTATGTTCCTGGATTTTGATATTTATAGGTTACGGTACTTCCTATAGTACCAACTACTGGTGCAGCAGTTGCATTTTCACCAAAATAAACATCATAAGCAACTGCGAAATCAGCTGTTGCTGTAACATTAACTTGTTTAGAAATAGCTACGTCATTTTTAATTGTAACTTTTAAATTTTCTGGTGCACGGAACGATACGGTTAATTGTGTAGTGGTATCAGAAATTTTACCGCTAATGCCATAGGCTACTGAACGTACAGAATACACCCCTTCTGGGTACACGTGGGTTATGCTTGCACCAGGTAATACACGAACTGCGGTAGCTGGACCATGACCATAATAAATGTCGTAGGCCGTAGCACCCTCACCATTTGGAGTAATGGTTACCAAGCCGGTATTGTCTTGGGTAATGTTAAAAAAAGGATTCAAGTTTGCAGGGGCGCTAGCTGTTTCTAAAAAGGATAGGTCTTTAAACGTATCTTTTTCGCAACCTGCAAATACAAGCAGCACGAAGGCTATGCTTAGTATATTTTTGATTGATTTCATCTCTATTTATCTATTTAATAATTAATTATAACCAGGGTTTTGTGTCAATCCCGAAATATCTACCTCAGCTTGCGGAATTGGGAAAACCTCGTTTTTATTGGCTATCCAGCCCGTAATTTTACTAGCTGCTTGGCCGGTTCTTACTAAATCGAAGAAACGATGGCCTTCCATACCTAACTCTAAACGGCGTTCGTCCCAAATGGCTGTTTTTAAAGCAGTGCCGGTAGCAGTACTTCTGTGCAAAATATCGCCAAAAGCACGATCACGCACCCGGTTTAAGTATTGCAAGGCTTTTGCATCATTTGGTGTACCCGTATCATTTAGTGTGCCCATGCGATTATTTGCTTCAGCTGCCATTAACAATACATCGGCATAACGAATAGCACGGTAGTTATTTAAGTAGTTTAATTCTACCTGACCCGAAGTTTGGCCTACTCTTGGTAAATACTTTTGATTGTATAAACCCGTGTTTTTGTATGGAGCCACGGTATAGGTAATGTTCATACCTGCATTGGCTGTTTTGTAGGCTTCAATATCTAATACCGTAACTGCTTTACGGGTATCGCCGGCATCAAATGCTGCTGCTAAATTAGCGGTTGGTAAGTTGGTACTCCAACCTTGAGCATAGGGGCTAGTACCGGTTAGGCCACGAATACCGCAGATTTGCACCGCAAGGTTACCTTGTCCTCTACCCGGGTTAGACCAATCGTAAAAAGGACTTGCATTGGAGTATTGCACTTCAAATACCGATTCGGAGCCATTTTCACCAGCTTGTAAGAAAATAGTACCGTAATTGGTTACCAAACTAAATGGTCCGGTAACTACATTTTCTAACATGGTGGCTGCTTCGGTAAATTTATCTTGGTATAGATATACTTTACCCAATAAAGCTTGCGCAGCATATTTGGTTGCTCTACCTTGTTGTGAATTGCTTACAGGCAATGCAGCAATGGCTGCGATTAAATCGGTTTCGATTTGAGTATATACAAGGGCTTTGGTAGCTCGTTGGAATTTTTTGGAATCGGAAACAGATAAGCGCTTTTCGGTAAATAAGGGCACACCGCCAAATATTTTTACCAACTCAAAGTAGTAATACGCTCTTAGGAAATAAACCTCTCCGTAAAGTGCAGTTTTACCGGTAAAATCTAATTTAGATTTGTTTTCTTCTAAATAGTTGGCACGGTTAATACCTTCATAACACGCTTTCCAGATTTCAGTTAATTGGCCATTATTAGCAACTATCTGATAGTCGTCTATTTGTTGTAAAGGAATATTATCGGTGGCATTTTCACCGCCTGATACCGAGTTATCTGAAGCAATTTCGCCAATAACTGGAACAGCCCATAACCATTGCATGGGTGAATATACCCCAATGGTCATTTTTTGATAATCTTCGGCTGTTTTAAAATAATTATCGGCCGTAATTTGATAATCTTCTTGCGGATTGTAGTCAACAAATTTGGTACAACTGCCAAAGGTGCTTACTAAAAATAATCCGATGATGTATGTATACTTTTTCATATGAATATTTTTAACTGTTAAAATTTAACATCAAGTCCGAACGACCAAGTTCTGGCTTGTGGATAGGCTCCACGATCTATTCCGGTATCGAAAATACCGCCCGAAATTTCTGGATCGAAGCCGGAGTACTTGGTAAATACAAAGGCGTTTTTAACTTGAGCATATAGTCTTACTTTGCTTACGCCTAAACGCTTAAGCGTAGTGGCGGGTAAGGTATAACCCAGTTGTACATCTTTAATTTTTAGAAAGCTTCCATCTTCTACATATCTGTCAGATACACGGGTATTCTGATTGGCATCTGTAAAGCTGTAACGTGGATTTCTTGGATCGTTGGTAGAACCTTCACCGGTCCATCTGGCCAATACACCTCTGTATTTATTAGTCATGGCTAGATTACGCTCATAAGCTCTATAAATATCGTTACCTACTGATGCGTAAATAAAGGTGTTAAAATCAAAGGCCTTGTAGGTAAGGTTTAAACTCCATCCCATAGTAAAGGTTGGGAATGGATCACCAATTTTAGTTCTATCTAAATCAGAAATTAAACCATCGCCATTTAAATCGGCAAAACGAATATCGCCTGGTACCGCATTGGTTTGCGTAGGTGCACCAGCAATTTCAGCAGCATTTTGGAAAATACCCACGGTTTTAAATCCATAGAAATATCCTGGGCTTTGTCCTTTTTCAAAACGGGTTACGCTTTGGGTCGGAATACCATATTCACCACCGGTAATTAAACCATTGTTAGTTTCGGTTACTTCGTTTTTAGCAGTAGTAAAGGTAAGG
>CANGZX010000176.1 GCA_947458775.1 Sphingobacteriaceae bacterium
AAATGCTGTTTCTTTATTTTGAATGCCTTGTTGTACCTCAAGGGGTAGTTGTTTCCAAGTGGTGCCTCGTTTATTTACCAAGGCTTCCCAACCCACTTGGGCGGCCCAAGCATCTAATTTTTCTAGGGTGATGCCTTTTTTCTTAAAATCGTGAAAGGTATGAGCTATCTCGTTTGCCTTAAGCCAATCGAGGGCTTTTTTAACCGTATTGCAATTGGGTATGCCGTACAGGGTAATCATGTTATTTGTTAAAATTAGTCATGGTTAATTCGGGGCCAATGGCCACAAAACTTTCAATCATTTGTATGCTTCGGTCAATTAAAGCGGGCAATTCGGGCTGTTCATCGGTATCAAAACCGCTTAATACATAATCAACTTGGCGGCCTTTCGGGAAATTATCGCCAATACCAAAGCGAATGCGTGGATAATCGGAATGGCCCAAAACCGCCTCAATGCTTTTTAAGCCGTTGTGGCCTGCATTGCTGCCTTTGGGTTTTAAACGAACCGTCCCAAAAGGTAGGGCTAAATCGTCTACGATAACAAGTACCCGTTCGGCAGGAACGACCAATTCTTGCATCCAATAGTTGAGGGCTTTCCCGCTCAGGTTCATAAAGGTGGTTGGTTTTATGAGGCAGAGTTTTTTGCCTTTAAAAGAAACTTCGGTATAGCCGGCCAAACGCATGGTGGTAAAATTGGCACCAGCTTTTTTGGCTAACTCATCTAACACCATAAAGCCTATGTTATGCCGGGTGTCGGCATATTCGGGGCCTATGTTTCCTAATCCAACTATAAGATATTTCATGGTTAACAAATATAAAAAAAGACTGGGCTTAGTGGGCATAAAAAAAGCGCCCCGTTTTGGAGGCGCTTTTTTCGAGAAGCAAGGTTGTATTAACTAGCTGCTTCTTGTTCTGCTTGTTTTAATGCACGAGACATTACCACAGAAACGATAGTATCGTCGGTATTGTTGGTTACTTGAAATTTATCGAAGCTTAAATCGCCAACACGTACAGATTTTCCTAATTCTAATACTTCAATACCTACTTCAACGTATTGTGGCATATCTTTAGCGAATGCCTTAACACGTAGTTTACGTAGTTTTTGGATTAATTTACCCCCCATTTTAACGCCTGGAGAAGTACCGGTTAATTTTACCGGAATTTCCATTACAAATGGTTTGCTTTCGTTTATTCTTAAAAAGTCAACGTGCAAAATTAATTCGGTTAATGGGTGGAATTGGATGTCTTGCAATACCGCTTGCGCTTTGGTACCTTCTACATCAATGTCAACGAAATGAACGTCTGGTGTGTACACCAAGCCTTTCAGATCAGCTGCGGACACGGCGAAGTGGATTTGGTTGTCTCCACCATAAAGAACTGCAGGCACCTTGCCTTCGTAACGCAATTCTTTAGCGTCTCTTTTCCCTACGTTCTCTCTACGAGAACCGCTAATAGCAAATGATTTCATTTTTAATTTATTATATATCTAACGTTATTGTTATTCTACTCTAAACAGATCTGATATCGAGCCGTGTTCATTTACGTTAGCAATGGCTTTGGCAAACAAATCGGCGGTTGATAGGACCTTAATTTTGCTACTCTCCTGTTTTAATGGGATCGTATCGGTAACTATTAATTCTGCCAAGGCAGAATTTTCAATGGTTTCGTAAGCCTTACCCGATAATACGGCATGGCTACAAACGGCTCTTACACTATTGGCTCCGTTTTCCATAATTAAGGAAGCGGCTTTGGCCAAGGTTCCGGCGGTATCGCAAATATCGTCTATCAATACAATATCTTGCCCGCTTACGTCACCAATAATCGACATCGATTCGATTTCGTTGGCACGTTTTCTTCGTTTATCACAAATAACCACTTCGGCATTAAAATATTTGGCAAACGTACGGGCACGGTAAGAACCTCCCATATCCGGCGATGCGATGGTTAAATTCGGTAGGTTAAGGCTCTTAATATAAGGCACAAAAATTACCGAAGCATCCAAATGGTCAACCGGAATGTCAAAGAACCCTTGTATTTGTGCAGCATGCAAATCCATCGTCATAATACGGTGGGCACCCGCTGCAGTAATCAGGTTGGCAATAAGCTTTGCGCCTATGGCTACTCTGGGTTTATCTTTTCTATCTTGACGTGCAAAACCAAAATAAGGAACCACCACGGTAATGTAATGGGCCGATGCTCTTTTGGCTGCATCTATCATGAGCAACAATTCCATCAAATTTTCGGTTGGCGGAGTAGTGCTTTGTATTAAGAAGATATCGCATCCTCTTACCGATTCGTTGAAGTGTGGCTGAAATTCGCCATCGCTAAAACGAGAAAGTGAAACATCGCCTAATGGCTTACCATACGATTCTGCTATTTTTTGGGCCAAAACCGTAGTTCCAGAACCAGCAAATAGTTTTACAGGATTAAATTGTAAGGGCATAACCTTTTTGTTAGGCGTTTAAAAAAATTCGGATTGTGTGAATTGCACAATCCGAACTCTTTCATGTTGTCCTACCAGGATTCGAACCTAGACAGACTGGACCAAAACCAGTTGTACTACCTTTATACTATAGGACAATCTCCAAAAACCAAGCTAATGCTGGCTAATGGTTTGCAAATATAGAGGGATAAATACTAATCTGCAAATGAATTTACATTTTAGGCAGAAGAAATTACGGGCTGTTAAATTCTGTTAATAGCTAGGCTTGAATTGCCCAAATTTAAATTCTATTCCTTATTTTCGACATTTCTAAAGGAAAACCGTTTATGAACTATTCAAAAATTAATAATCTGGCCGGATGGGTTACTTTTTTAATCGCATCTATCACCTATATTTTAACCTTAGAACCTTCTACCAGTTTTTGGGATTGTGGCGAATTTATTGCCGCTGCCTTTAAATTGCAAGTAGTACACCAGCCGGGCGCTCCACTATTTTTAATGGTGCAGAAAATGTTCTCCTTGTTAGCTTTTGGAGACACTGCCAAAATAGCTTATTTCATGAATGTAGGCTCAGCACTTTGTAGTGGTTTAACCATCTTATTTTTGTTCTGGACCATTACAGCGCTTGCCAAGAAAGTAGTAGCCAAACCCGATGTAGAACTTAGCAAAGGCCAATTAATTAGTATTATTGGAA
>CANGZX010000177.1 GCA_947458775.1 Sphingobacteriaceae bacterium
ATGGTAGCGGAATTTAAAAAAGGGGCCATGCTAGAAGGTGTTCTAAAAGGCATTGAACAAGCCGGCCAACAATTAAAAACCTACTTCCCATCTGTAGAAAACGATACCAACGAATTAAGTAACGATATCGCTTTTGGCGATGACGAATAAACAAAACAGCACATGAAAAAAATACTCTACTCCCTTCTTGTGTTGATGCTCTTTGGGATAGGCGCTTTGGCACAAAATTTCCCGGAGAAGCCCACTACCCTTGTAAGCGATTATACCAATACGCTTTCGGCTGATGAAAATGCGGCATTAGAACAAAAATTGGTTGCTTTTGCCGATTCAACCTCTAGCCAAATTGCCGTAGTACTGGTACCCACATTAGAAGGCTACGATGTTGCCGATTATGCGGTTCGTTTAGCCGACAAATGGGGCATTGGTCAAGATAAAAAGAACAACGGGGTGATTCTTTTGGTTTCTATTGGCGACCGAAAGATGAGCATACAAACCGGCTACGGTATGGAGGGTGCTTTGCCCGATGCCATTGCTCGGCGCATTATTGAAAATTCTATAAAACCTGCATTTAAACAAGGTACCTATTACCAAGGCCTAGATGCCGGAACCAACGATATTATTGCGTATACCAAGGGTGAATACAAAAATGATGCCCCTAAAAGAGGTAAAACTAAAAGCTTCCCTTTGGATTTCATCTTGGTATTTATTTTAATTTTTATAGCCATTGCCCGCAAATCTGGGGGCGGCGGAAATGGACAAGTGATTGGCGGCCGTGGCACAGCAGGCGCTTTTTGGTGGCTACTTGCAAGTGGAGGTGGTGGCAGTAGCGGTGGAGGCTTCGGCGGGGGCAGTGATAGTGGAGGCTTCGGCGGTTTTGGTGGCGGTAGCTTTGGTGGTGGTGGCGCTAGCGGAAGTTGGTAAGCTTAAAAATATGATATAAAAAAAGCCCCCGAATTTCGGGGGCTTTTTTGTTAGAAGCACTTATCTTTTCTGGATGTATCAATCAAATACACAATTTTCCAGCCATCGGCGTGTTTTACAAGCGTAATATTATCGGTACCACAATGCGAAAAAGTAGTACCTATGTGAAAGGTATAGCTACCCCATACTTGGGCTAAATTTCCGTCAATTAGTATGTGATCGAAATTCATTTTTTCGTTCCACACTTGTTCGGGTTTTTTGGGCTGAGCAATGGCTTTAAGCCAGGGTTCCATTCTATCGCCGGTTACGGTACCCGATAAGCCACCTTTAGCTGGGCGAATGGTTTGCAAAATGGCCCCAGGTGCAAATACCGATTTCACTAAGGCCGAATCACAGGCTTTCATGCCTTCGAATACGGTATTTACCGCTTTTTTAATGGCTTCGGTTTCGGGGTTTGTACCTTGTGCAAAAGCCGAAAAACTAAGCAGGGCAAGCACAAAAAATAAGTATACTTTTTTCATGTTAGTTGGGTTTTTTCATCAACTTAAACGCAGTAATGGCACCTACCACGGCGGCCAAAACCGTGAATACAATTTCGAGTTGGGGATATGCTTTATGCAGGTAGATATTGCCTAGCATGAGTAAAGCCCAAGCCAAAAGGCCGATGCTTAAGATTCTGATTTTTTCTTTACTAAGGGGCATTGTAAACTTTAGCGAATGGTTAATTTAAAACACTAGGTGTTTTTTAGACACCTGTACCCATCCAGCCTGATTTGAGTAGTTCACAAAATAAATCTTCAAATCGGCCTGATTGATATATTGCGTAAAATAAACTTTTTTATCCGATTGATTCGAATAGTTTACAAAATACCAATTGCCCTCATTGCCTTTTGCTTGATTTGAATAGGCAACTTTATACACTTTCAAATCAGCTTGATTGGGGTATTTAACCACAAAAACTTTTATATCTGCTTGGTTTGCATAGGATGTGCTAAAGATTTTTTGAGCATAACTAGCTTGTATGCAGCAACAAAAAATAAAGAACCTTAAGACAGAAAACATTCAGAATTAAAATAAACCCAATGGAAATAATTTAGGTGAATTGGAAAAATGGCGCAGTATCTTACCCGGCTTCCCTACACCTTTAGCATTTGGATGCTCATCCCAATAATAATTTCCGTTGAAGCGTTCATAACGACCACTAAAGCCTGAGAGTCGGACTCCATCTTCGATATTTTCCCATTTTCCTTTTTCAGAATAGGGTGTAAATACAACCTCATGGCTTATAATACAAGATCCAAACATATTTAACTCAATATTATCGTACCCTGTTGGGGTATCCCCAAACATAGTTGGAACTGCATCAGAATAAGAGCCAGAAGATCCACAAGAAGAAAAAAGAAAAGTGAATAAAATGACAGTTATACTTAGTTTTAAAAACTTCATACTGAAAATTAGTTTACTGATTTAATTCTTGAGTTATGCAAATAGCCAACCGTGCCGTCGGTTAATTTAATTTTCGAGTAGGGTTCTCCGGGTTGAATGATATCAAAGGTTTCGTTTTCGTACACTTTACGGATGATTTTACCTCCTGGGGTAGCACGCAAATTGGTATAGCCATCGGGATCGTTAATGGAATAATCACCTCTTGGCACCGCCGGTGCTGCAGGCTCACTTGTAGCGGTTTCCGCAGTAGTTGTTGGTGGTGCATAAGCAGGTTCGCCTAAATCTCGATACATCAACGAAAACGTGTCAGACTGGTTGGGCGATAGTTTAAATAAGAATTCTTTCGAATCTAAATCTTCGCTCGGCTGCGGTTTGTTTTCCTTAAGCCACTTGGTTACTGCCGGCTTAAGCACGATGGTATAAAATGTAAACACATCGGGATTTTGTTCTTTAAGTTCATTTAAAGAAAAACCATTGGCGGTGTACAATTCAAATTCTTGCTTTTCAAAAGAACTAAATTTAATTACAGGCACAGCAAAGTTGCTAAGTTTTAATTCGCTACCCACCCATAATGGCAAGGCATCAATTTGTTGAAAATCATCTAGTTTAAGCGATTCAAAGTATGCTTGAATGGATGCCAGTAACTTTTTATTCAGTGTTTCAAAATCTACTGGTTTCTGATTCCCTTTCAACTCAAATTTGAGATCCTCGAAGTCGAACGGATGCGCAAATTTCTCTAATTGATTTACAACA
>CANGZX010000178.1 GCA_947458775.1 Sphingobacteriaceae bacterium
AAAGAAATCTAAAACAATAGTAATAACCGCCAACGTAGTAACAATGGCGCTAAACGTTACTAATCTCATTTACCCACTCTTCACTTTCTAATTAGATATGAACGCATTTGAAATTATTGGAGGCAAACCACTAAAAGGTGAAATTACTCCTCAAGGCGCAAAAAACGAAGCTTTACAAATTATTTCGGCAGTTTTACTCACCGAAAAAAAGATAACTATTAGCAATATACCCGATATTAAGGATGTAAATAAACTCATAGAATTATTGAGTGATTTGGGCGTAACAATTGAGCGCATTAACAAAGACACCTACACCTTTGAGGCTAAAAATATTGATTTAGATTTCTTTCAATCGGCAGCTTTTAGATCAAAAGGCGGCAGCTTAAGGGGTTCTATTATGATTGTGGGGCCTTTATTGGCTCGTTTTGGTAAAGCCGCCATTCCGAAACCAGGTGGCGATAAAATTGGACGCCGTAGATTAGATACACACTTTTTAGGTTTTGAAAAACTAGGTGCCCGTTTTGATTACGATGCAAAAACGAACTTTTTTACGGTAGATGCCACCAATTTAAAAGGAACATATATTTTATTGGATGAGGCTTCGGTTACTGGAACAGCCAACGTAGTAATGGCCGCCGTTTTAGCCAAAGGAACTACTACCTTATACAATGCTGCCTGCGAACCCTACTTGCAGCAATTATGCAAAATGCTAAACCGCATGGGTGCTAAAATTTCGGGAATTGGTTCTAATTTATTAACTATTGAGGGGGTAACAAAATTAGGTGGAACGGAACACCGCATGTTACCCGATATGATTGAAATTGGTTCTTTTATCGGCTTGGCCGCCATGACTCAATCGGAAATTACCATTAAAGATGTGCATTTCGAAGAATTGGGTATTATTCCGGATATATTTAGAAGATTAGGTATTCAACTAGAACGTCGTGGCGATGATTTATTCATCCCTGCTCAAAAACATTACGAAATAGAAAGCTTTATTGATGGTTCTATTATGACTATTGCCGATGCGCCATGGCCGGGCTTTACTCCCGATTTATTGAGCATTATACTCGTGGTTGCTACCCAAGCAAAAGGAACGGTACTCATTCACCAAAAAATGTTTGAAAGCCGTTTGTTCTTTGTAGATAAATTGATTGATATGGGTGCACAAATTATTCTTTGCGATCCGCACCGTGCTACCGTAATTGGCTTAGACCGCAAAGTGAAATTGAAAGGCTTAGAAATGACTTCTCCGGATATTCGTGCTGGGGTTTCTTTATTAATTGCAGCCTTATCTGCCGAGGGCACCTCCATTATTCACAACATTGAACAAATTGAGCGTGGCTACCAAAATATTGATGAACGTTTATTGGCCTTAGGAGCCAATATTAAACGCATTAGCGCCGAAAAACCTTCGCATTAATTTTAGGACCAATACTAAATTGGGTTAAAAAGCATTAATAAGAGTATATGCTTCTTAAAAGTGCTAAAATCTTATTCCTATTCACTGTAATTTGTGGCTTATTTGGCTATTGGGGTGCTTTCACTCCCGATGGTAGACATATTTTTGATGAAATGAGTGGAATGATCCCTTATTTCTTGGGATTTGGTTTGTCTTTTCTATGCTGTACTACCGCCCTAATTCTGCTTGTACTACATTATTTTCAAACATTAAAAGCTAAGCGCAAGTCTGGTTATTAATCTTCCAAGTAGCCTTGAGCACGCAACCAATCGTCGTTGTACATTTTTCCCAAGTAACGGGTACCGTGGTCATGAAAAATAATAACCACCACATCGCTGGCTTTTAATTCGCCTTTAAGTTGCAATAATCCTGCTACTGCCGAACCTGCAGAATTTCCGGCAAAAATGCCTTCTTTACGGGCAATTTCACGGGTCATGAGAGCGGCATCTTTATCGGTTACTTTCTCAAAACGATCTATCAAGCTAAAATCAACATTGGCTGGTAAAAAGTCTTCGCCAATACCCTCGGTTACATAGGGGTAGATTTCGTTTTTATCAAACTCACCCGTTTCTTTATACTTTTTAAATACCGAGCCGTAGGTATCAATTCCCCAAATTTTTATAGCCGGATTTTTCTCTTTTAAATATTTAGCCGTACCAGAAATGGTACCACCGGTACCCACTCCTACCACCAAATGGGTAATTTTACCTTCGGTTTGTTCCCAAATTTCGGGACCAGTTTGCTCGTAATGCGCTTGAGTATTGGATAAATTGTCGTATTGGTTGGGCTTCCAAGAATTGGGCACCTCCCGCTCTAAACGGCTAGAAACCGAGTAATATGAACGTGGATCTTCGGGTTCTACATTGGTAGGGCATACAATTACCTCGGCCCCAAATGCACGCAAGGCATCTACTTTTTCTTTCGATTGCTTATCGGTAGTGGTAAAAATACATTTGTAGCCCTTTACAACCGCTGCAATAGCCAAACCCATTCCGGTATTACCCGACGTACCTTCAATAATGGTTCCTCCCGGTTTTAGCGCCCCACTGCGTTCGGCATCCTCAATCATTTTTAAAGCCATACGGTCTTTAATTGAATTACCCGGATTGGTAGTTTCTATTTTAGCCAATACCGTTGCCGGCACGCCTTTTACAATGCTATTCAATTGTACTAAAGGCGTGTTGCCAATGGTTTCAAGGATGTTTTTATACCACATAAAGCGTTATTAGAATTTCAGATGTTTTACGGTTAAGCCATTATTAATCAATTGCTTCAAGGAATTGATACCTACATTTAAATGATCTTCAACATAATGTGCCGTTACATTTGAATCACTTTCAGCTGTTTTTACACCTTCGGGTACCATGGGCTGATCGGATACCAACAATAAAGCCCCAGTTGGTATTTCATTAGCAAAACCCGTGATGAAAATCGTAGCAGTTTCCATATCTACGGCCATGGCTCTAATCGTTTGCAAGTGTTTTTTAAATTCTTTATCGTGTTCCCAAACTCTGCGGTTGGTGGTGTAAACGGTACCTGTCCAGTAATCTAAAGCATGATCTCTAATGGTGGTAGAAATGGCTTTCTGTAAAGCAAAAGAAGGTAAGGCTGGCACTTCTGCCGGGAAATAATCGTTTGATGTTCCTTCGCC
>CANGZX010000179.1 GCA_947458775.1 Sphingobacteriaceae bacterium
ATTTAGAAATGTATAAGGTGGATATATCAGAAGGTACACATCTTTTTCATAATCAACTTTTTGGAAATTAAGGGTTTATGTATTTTGCATTAAAACTCAGTGTTTTCCACAGTTAACTCTTCCAAAAAATATATTTAAAGCACATTCAGTACACTTTTTTTGTAAAATGTTGATAATTAAGGTGAATCTTTAAATCCAATAATGGAGGTTTTCTTAAAAAGTTATGCTTAATTTTAAATAAACCTAAATAGAATGGCAGCAAGACCATTTCAAAAATCTGGGCGTATCCGAAAAGCCATACGAGTAGGACTTAACCAAAAATAAACATTATGTCAAATCTTTTATTAGATGCTTCTATGGTCATTTCTAATACCGACTATGTTGCTTTTACCTTTTTTATAGGCACCATGGCAATGATGGCTGCTGCCGTTTTCTTCTTCTTTGAAGTAGGAAATACTGCCCCAGAGTGGAGAACTTCCGTTCTTGTTTCGGGTCTTATTACATTCATTGCAGCTGTTCATTATTATTACATGAGAGGTTACAGTTTGGAAACTGGTGAATCACCAATATTTTTCCGCTATGTAGATTGGATTTTAACTGTGCCTTTGATGTGTGTTGAATTTTATTTAATCACCAAAAAAGCAGGTGCTAAAGCCAGCTTATTATGGAAACTAATTTTTGCTTCGGTAATTATGTTAGTTACCGGATATTGGGGAGAGGCTGTTGCCAGAGACCAAGCTGCATTCTGGGGCTTAGTATCAGGTTTAGCTTATTTCTACATTGTGTATGAAGTATTTGCTGGTGAAGTGGCAAAACTTGCAAAAGCAAGTAATCCTGCCGTTCAAAAAGCAGTAAGTGCTTTACTTAAATTTGTAATCATTGGATGGGCTATCTATCCAGTTGGCTACATGGCTGGTACAGCCGATGGACAGTGGTATGCTTTCATGAAAGATTTACCACTTGATATGGATATCATTTACAACATCGGTGATGCGGTAAATAAAATCGGTTTTGGTTTAGTGATTTACTCACTTAGCCGTTCTAAATAATTTTATCATTTAGGTTTAACTAAAAGGTACTCGTATTTTACGAGTACCTTTTGTTTTTTATATATGCACTACGATCTTATTATACTCGGAGCTGGATGCTCTTCTATGCAATTACTGCATGCCATGTTGCGAACAAGTAATGGAAAGAAGTTGCGTATACTAATTCTTGAGAAAGAGCAAGATTTTCCTGAAAAATCATGGTGTTTTTGGTCTAAAAATGCTGCAGAATACGATTCACTGGTATCTAAAAAATGGAATCAGATAGAATTTTTTACAAATAGCTACGCATTACATAAAGCCATAAATCCATATCAATACAAGTACATACATTCCCAAACATTTTTCGATTTCCACGTAGATTTAATCCATAAAGCAGACAATGTAGATTTCTTTAGAGAAGAGGTGTTAAGTGTTTACAGAAATGATCAGATTTTTAGTGTAAAGACTACTAAAACAACGTATACAGCTGCTAAAGTTTACTCTAGTATGTATACGCAAAGTGAATTGCGTAAAAATGAACTTCTATTGTGGCAGCATTTTTATGGGTATTTTATAAAAACGGAAAAACCGGTATTCAATAAAGATGTGTTTAGAATGATGGATTTTAGAACACCACAAAGTGCTACAGGTAGTCATTTTATTTACATTCTTCCCTTCTCCGAGACCGAAGCTTTAGTTGAATTTACTGCTTTCTCTTCGGTAGAAAGTTATGCAGATACAGCATATAATGATTTTTTATCTACGTATATCCAAACACACTTTCCAACAAATTACCAGATTACTAGAATTGAGCGGGGTAAAATACCCATGTCAAACGCCCAACCCAATACCGACAATTTAGATGGAATAATTCCAATTGGAGGTAGGGCAGGTGCCATTAAACCAAGTACCGGATATGCCTTTAATCGGATTAGGAAAAATACACAAGCACTTTTTTCGGATGATTTTGGAAGCTTAAAGACTCCTTTTTTTAACCAAAATAGATTCCAGCTTTACGATACGCTATTACTTCAAATTATTAAAACTAATCCGCAAAAAATTAACTTAGTAATGGAACAGCTGTTTCGAAAAAATAACCCAACTACGATATTGAAGTTTTTAGATGAAGAAACAACTATACTAGAAGACCTTAGCATTTTTTCACGCTTGCCTATTCCATTATTTTTAAATCAATTAAAAAACTATTTAAAAAATCGGATATGAGAATACGTATACTACTAATCGGTTTTTTATTGAGTATTTGCTCTTTACTATTAAATTTTACGCCTTTACAACAAACTTATATGCTGTTTGTTGGCGTAGCTATCATCGGTATTCCGCATGGCTCTATTGATCATTATTTATACATGACTAACAATAAGCTTAGTGGATCTTTTATTCATTTTTTCAAATTTTTAATCCAATATATAGGCATAGGACTTATTTATGCATCATTATGGTGGTTAAACCCTGTAGTTGCGCTATTCATTTTTATAGGTATATCTGCTTTTCATTTTGGAGAATTAGATACCTTGAATTTCGATTTCAAGAATAAAAAATATACCTATCTAGTTGCATTTACCTATGGTTTATTGTTTCTGTTGAATCTTTTGTTGTTTAATAGTAAAGATGTGTTGCCTATTATTCAATCATTTCCAGGTATTTCACTTACTAGTACAGAGATGCTCCAATCCAGTGATTTATGGATACCCATCTTCCCCATAATATCGGTTATAATTTTCTTTGTTATTCTCCTTATTTCGCTACCAAAAAGTGAATATTTTTCAAAAAAAACACTAACCAATCTACTTTTTTTAGTCTTTTTGCAAGGCTTGATTTTTAGCATGCCATTAATTTTGGGCTTTGCCTTTTATTTTTGCGCTTGGCACGCTGTATTATCTTTTCATAGTATTTTAAAACATTTAGAGTGGCAAACTCAATCGCCAGTATTTGTGCTAAAAAAACTCGTACCTACCAATTTGGCAGCTTGGTTATTTTTGGGTTCACTAATGTTTTATTTTAAGTCAGATTTAAACAGATTAACGGCTATTTTATTTCTAGGAATTGCAGTTTTAACAGCCC
>CANGZX010000180.1 GCA_947458775.1 Sphingobacteriaceae bacterium
AGTACGCTGAATGCTGCTGTAATGATTGTTTTTTTCATGTTATTTTTCTGTATTATTTTTTAAATTTTAAAGGACCCACATTGAGCGAAGTGATACTTAAAATAGCCCCATCGCTTGATGTTTCCAACACTTTCTCTTCTCGATCGTCTACTTTCGAAACCACAAAATTAACCAAATCGCTTAAAGAACGAATACGTTTTTTGGCATGCTTTTTAGCGCTGGGCTGGACACTATTAAGAGCCGTTTCCTGCGGTGTGTTAAGTATTGTTACCGGTTCTATTGATTGCACTTCGTTTAAAACAGCTACCTGTTGTTGTTCAGGCTGTATATGAGTAGTGCTTGGCTTAGGCTCTACTGTGTTTACCGAAGATAGAGGTAGCACTAAGTCCTGCTGCAAGTGGGCTACTTTATTTACAACTACTGGTTTGGCAATGTGTAATTCTTCATTTTTCGGCAAATTTTCTTGGGCCGTTGGTTGAACTTCGGTAATGCGTGTAGGCTTCTGCTGCACATTTACAACCTTTACAGCACCAACTTGGGCTTGATTCATAGGGAAAAACCACCATGCACCTAAAGAAACCAGCAACACACTAGCAGCTAAACCTAACCAAGGATAAATCACTCGTTTTTTCTGTTGCTTTGGCTCCAAACTTGCCGAAATATTTTCCCATACCTGCGGAGAAGGGGCTACAGACACTTCGCCAAGCTTATCTTTGAACACCTTATCAAAGGTATTTTCCATCGTATTATTCATAAGCAGGTACCTCCAATTTTCTTATTTTGTCTTGCAAATAATTTCTAGCTCTAGATAATTGCGACTTAGAGCCTCCTTCAGAAATTCCTAATTGTTCTGCAATTTCTTTGTGCGAATACCCCTCAATAGCGTATAAATTAAACACTATTCGGTAGCCATCGGGCAAATTTTGCACCAACTGCATTAAATCTTTTACTGCTAGTTGGCTTAAAGCATTGGCATCATCTACTTCTAAAATTCCCTCCAACTCCACTGTCTGAAGTGAACGAGCATTTTTCCGATACAACTCAATAGCGGTATTTACCATAATGCGTCGTACCCAGCCTTCAAAAGAACCTTCGTTCTTAAAATCGCTTATCTTCTGAAACATCTTTACAAAACCCATTTGCAAAATATCTTCTGCATCGGTTCTATTGGCAGCATAACGCATACAAACTCCCATCATTTTGGCCGAAAGTTGCTTGTATAGAGCTTCTTGTGCTTTTCTATGTCCCTGTTTACATCCAGCTACCAAGTGCTCCATACCTATCCGAATCGATTTGCAAGTGTTTTTTAAAGAAGATGAACGAAGAGGAGAAAAGGTTGCGTATGCCTAGCTTATTTCGTACGATATTTTTTGTAAAACTTTACCGCGACCATAATACTTCCGCCCAATACTACCAATCCGATGAGGCCATAAGCCAAATCGAGGGCAGTTCTAAGAATAACGGCAAACACAATGGCTACCAAAAGTATGGTGGCCACTTCGTTCCATAAACGCAATTGGGTAGAGGTCCAGTTGAAAATGCCCTGTTTAAATTGCCCAATCATGTGCTGGCAAATAAAATGATACAGCAATAAGGCCACCACAAAGCCTAGTTTCAATTGCATCCATCCTTCTTGTACTAAAGCCGGATTGATATAAAGCATCCCTAGACCTGCCAATACAGAGAGTACCATGGCTGGCGTAGTAATAATGTTCCATAACCTCGATTCCATAATGCCGTATTGTTTTTGCAAAATGTTACGTTCTACCTCCGGAAGTGCATTTGCCTCGGTATGGTAAATAAATAAACGTACACTGTAAAACAAGCCAGCCATCCAGCTAACCACAAAAATAATGTGTATGGCTTTAAAATAGAGGTATGTCATTTAGTATCGGAATTCTTTAATTACTTCAACGGCGTATTTCACGTTTTCAAACGGAATATCGGGCATAATGCCGTGACCTAAATTGAATATAAATCCATCTTCGCCACGCATACGCTCAAACAAACGATGAATGCGGTCTTTAATCACCGATTTATCGGCATATAAAATATGTGGATCTAAATTTCCTTGTACGGCCATGCCAGCAGGCAAGCGATGTTTCATGTCTTTCAAATCTACATTCCAATCTATAGAAATTACATCGGGTTTTGCTTCGGCCATTAATGGTGCAAATACCGAGCTGCCTTTACAAAAAGAAATTACCGGAATGTCTTTTCGGTGTAGGCCTGCTATAATTTGCTGAATGTATTGATGCGAAAATTCGCGGTAATCGTCCCAAGAAAGTGCTTGTGCCCAGCTGTCGAAAATTTGCACTGCGTTTACCCCAGCCGCAATTTGTAGATTCAAATAATCGGTGGTTACTTTGGCAATTTTTGCCAACAATTTATGCGCCAATTCCGGATGATTGTGCAGCATCAACTTGGTTAATTTAAAATCTTTAGAAGAGCCTCCTTCTACCAAATAGCTCATTACGGTAAAGGGTGCACCAGCAAATCCAATGAGGGGAATACTGCCGTTCAAACGTTGTTGCACCACTTTAATGGCATCGGCTACATACTGCAAACGATCGCCAACTTCGGTTTCTAAGGCATCTACATCGGCAGCAGTACGAACGGGATTGGCAAATTTAGGCCCTATACCTTGAGTAAAGCTTAAATCACCTCCCATGGCTTCACCAGTTACCAAAATATCTGAGAATAAAATAGCAGCATCAATATCCAATAAATCTACCGGCAACATGGTTACATCGGCGGCAATTTCTGGCGTTTTGCACATCTCTAAAAACGAATATTTGTTTTTAATTTCCCAATACTCGGGCATAAAACGACCTGCCTGACGCATCATCCAAACGGGCGGACTTTCTGTTTTTTGAGAAAATGCAGCTTTTATTAATAAAGAATCTAATTGGTTTGGTGTACTCACGATTTTTTGGGGATTTCTTGTTCTATTTTTTCTATTATCAATTTTACTCTCGAGGTAATTTTGAGTGATTTAGCTTTTTCTACGTACACTTGGGCACGTTCAAATTCTTTTTTACGCAGGCTTAAGTTGGCTAAATGAGTCCATACCAACGCTTTATCACTAGCATTACGCAAGGGGTA
>CANGZX010000181.1 GCA_947458775.1 Sphingobacteriaceae bacterium
AATACTGGGTATTTTTTGTTTGGATCAAAATTGGCCGGTTTAATCATATAACCGTTTAAACTTACTCCTTCTGAAGTGGTTAGGCTAAAGAATTCGGTAGGGCTTAATTGGTATTCGGCAAATTTGGCTTTTGCTTTGGCGTTGTCTTCCAATACTCTAATTACCGCTCCCTTGTTTGTATGCAAACTTACGTAGCTAGGGCTTTTTGCACTGCTATGGGCTAAAATATAGTAATTAAACGTGGTACTAAACGATGCCGTGTTGGTACCGGCTTGTGTGCTAATTTTGCGTTTACCTTTACCATTTAAACCAATTACATATACATCACGTTGTAGGGGAGAGCTTTCGCTAGATTGGTAGTAAATCAATCCATTTTTCTGATCTATTCCATAAATATCGCTTACTTCCCAAGCACCTTTGGTAATTTGAGCGATTTGTTTACCACTTAAATCGTATAAATAAATGTGGTTGAAACCATCTTTTTCACTCACATTAATAAATTGTTTGCCATTGTTTAAGAAGGTTAATTGTTCTTTTTCAATGTCTACATAATATTTGTCAGTTTCAGTCATCATTGTTTTAGTAGCACCTGTACTGGCATTTGCTAACAGGTATTCTACTTTATTTTGATGTCTGTTCATGCGCAACACACAAACGGTATTTGCATCCTGCGTCCAGCGGATACGAGGTATATATTGATCTGTTTCTGTGCCAATATCTACGGTTTTAATACTCGATGATGCTAAATCATACACGTGGATGCTTACGATGGCATTTTTTTCACCTGGTTTTGGGTATTTGTATTTGTATTCGGTAGGGTATAAGCCATCGAACATGGTCATGCTGAATTCAGGTACTTCTTTTTCGTTAAACTTGTAGAAGGCAATTTTTTTACCATCGGGGCTCCAATAAAATGCTTGGGCAAATGAAAATTCTTCTTCGTACACCCAATCTGAGCGACCATTAATTACTTCATTGTTTTTTCCATCGCTGGTTAGTTGTTTTTCTTCACCATTTACTAGGTTTTTTACGAACAAGTTATTGTCACGCACAAAAGCTACACTATTTCCATCCGGCGAAAACGTAGCAAAAAGCTGTTTTCCATTACCCGAAACCTCGGTAATTTTTTTAGTCAACAAATCGTATACAAAATAATTTGCTTTAGATGAGCGACGGTAAATGGCTTCTTCGTCCACTGGAATCAACACTTTTGTTTCAGTATCGTTGAAATCGGTGCTAATAGGCAAGGTATCGCCTTTAAACACTAAATCAGTTTCTTTAAACAAAATGCTGTTTTGTTTGCCGTCTAAGTAGTTGTTTTTTGCTACATAGCGTACTTTGGTTTTCTCGTCGGTTTCTACAGTAAGGTACGTATTTCCGTCTTTCATGCTACGTAATCCACGCATGCCTTTGGTACTAAACGTACCTTTTTTAAATACGTCTTCGAGGGTAAACGATTTTTTGCTTTGTCCAAAAACGCTGGTGCTAATTAAAAGCAGAATTAAGATTTTTTTCATGTTTGTTGCTAAAGTTTATACGGTATTTTGGTTAATATTTACGAATGGGTTGGGTGTTTTGTTTTAGTTTTTTTGGGTCGTTAAACAAGTCGTCTTTGTCTGAGGGCGCATTATTCAACACTAAATTCGATTGAAATTTTAAACGGCCTTTACTTACTTGAAAAGCATCGTAGGTCATGTCCGGTCCGTATTTAGAATAATCGTTTTTAAATTCTGAGTTTATGGGTGCCAAATGATCAAAAACAAGCTGTTCTTTAGTGTAATCGTATTTTAAATACATAGAAACCTCTCTCGAATACTCAAAAATGATCCGCTTATTTCCTGCGTATTGTGTGTTTCCATCGAATACAGCTAAACCAAAGTAAGGAATTCCATTTACAAATCGGAGCACTTCTATTACTTTTTGGGTGGAATTGGTATTCTTGCCCTTCCATCCTAATAACACATAGTAAGGGTTGGCAGTGGTTTGATTAACTTCTAGTACTTGGTAGTACTGAGCCGCAAACCATTCTTCGGTTTTCAGTTCTTGAGTAGCTGGGTTTTGGATAAATGCACTATAATCACTCAGTGGAAAAAGTTTTAGTTTCCCATCGCTGGTATTTAGTTGAATGGTACCGTAAAAGCGGTACGAACCATCGTCGTTTAGTACATGCCAGGTAAAAATTCTAAACTTTTTATCGGGCGCATTTACGATGGAAATGGTTTTTAATGAATCAAATTCAAAATAGAAGGATTTAGGCTCTTTTAATGCTTCTACCAATGTTTTAATAAATTGATAATTGGCATTGTAGCGTTCAGGCTCCGATTCATTGTTAATAAATTGTTTGCTTAAGGATAGTAAACTGTCTTGAAAAGCAGGTAAGTGCGAAATAAGTGCAGGTTCGTGGCTGTGTTGTGCCACAGAACGCATGGTAAGGATGCTTAAGAAACAATAAATAACTAGTTTTTTCATTTGCTTACAAACGTTCTATCACTATTGCGCTGGCTCCACCACCGCCATTGCAAATTCCTGCAACACCAATTTTAGCATTTTTCTGGCTTAAAACATGTAATAATGTCACTACAATGCGTGCGCCCGAAGCCCCAAGTGGATGCCCAAGCGCTACAGCACCACCATTCACGTTTACTTTATTATTATCTAGCTTCATTTCTTTGTTGTTAGCCAATGCAACAACAGAAAAAGCCTCATTTATTTCGAAATAATCGACATCGGTGCTCGTTAAACCGGCACGTTTTAGGGCCAAAGGAATGGCTTTAGATGGAGCAGTTGTAAACCACTCAGGTGCTTGCTGTGCATCTGCATAGGCTAAAATTTTAGCTAAAGGTTTTAAGCCTAACTCTTTTGCTTTGCTACTGCTCATTATAACCAAGGCAGCTGCACCATCATTTAAGGTAGAAGCGTTGGCAGCAGTAACCGTTCCATCTTTTTTAAATACAGGTTTTAGTGTGGGTATTTTATCAAAATTTACAGATTTTGGTTCTTCATCGGTACTAATCCACACCGGTTCTCCTTTTCTATCTTTTAGCTCTACAGCACTAATTTCTTCGTCAAATTTGCCGCTTTTTTGGGCGTCTTGTGAGCGGGT
>CANGZX010000182.1 GCA_947458775.1 Sphingobacteriaceae bacterium
ACAACATGAATATAATCACGAACGCATGAACCATCGGCTGTAGCATAATCGGTACCAAAAACGGTTAATTTTTCGCGTTTACCACTGGCCGTTTGTGTAATAAATGGTACCAAATTTTGAGGTACACCAATGGGCAATTCGCCAATTTTAGCCGAGGCATGCGCACCCACAGGATTAAAATAACGCAACGAACTCACCTTCAAATTCTTTTTTACAGCAGCCGTTTCTTCTAAGATTTCTTCTGCTATTTGCTTGGTATTGCCATAGGGTGATTGCGCTGGTTTTACCGTCGCATCTTCGGTTACGGGCAATACATCGGGTTGGCCGTAAACGGTACAACTAGATGAAAACACAAAATTTACGTCCTTTTCTCCGCAATAATTTAGCAGGTTTACTAATGAAAATAAGTTGTTTCGATAATATTTTAAGGGTTCTGCCACCGATTCTCCTACCGCTTTATACGCAGCAAAATGAATGATATTTTGGATAGCATGCGTTGCAAAAAAGTCTTTTACGGCCTGCTCATCACATAAATCGAGGTTAAAAAATGTAGGTTTTACACCTGTAATCTCTGCGATTTGATCGAGTATCTTACTACTGGAATTACTTAAATTATCTACAATAATAGGCTCATAGCCAGCGGAAATTAATTCCACCACGGTATGCGAACCTATGTAGCCGGTTCCGCCGGTAACCAAAATTTTTTGAGCACTCATTATTTATTGTAATACGTAAAATCTTTGTGTTGTATTTCTTGTTCGGGAAGCGATTTAAAGTACTCGTAAGTAATTTTTAAACCTTCGGCACGATCTACTTTAGGCTCCCAATCTAATAAAGCTTTGGCCTTGGTAATGTCCGGGCGACGTTGTTTCGGATCATCGGTAGGCAGGGGTTCAAATACCATTTTCTGCTTAGTACCGGTGAGTTTTATAATTTCTTCACCAAATTGTTTGATGGTAATTTCATCGGGGTTACCTATGTTTACCGGTAGCACATAATCCGAAAATAATAAACGGTAAATGCCTTCTACCAAATCGTCTACATAACAAAACGAACGGGTTTGTGAACCATCGCCAAATACGGTTAAATCTTCGCCACGTAAAGCTTGGCCAATAAAGGCGGGCAACACTCGACCATCATTTAAACGCATACGAGGACCATAGGTGTTGAAAATACGCACAATTCGTGTTTCTAAACCATGAAACGTATGGTAAGCCATAGTCATGGCTTCTTGAAAACGCTTGGCTTCATCATACACCCCTCTTGGGCCCACGGGATTTACGTTGCCCCAATATTCTTCAGGCTGTGGGTTCACTGTGGGGTCGCCATACACTTCGGATGTAGAAGCGATGAGAATTCGAGCATTCTTTTTTCGAGCCAGGCCCAATAAGTTATGAATACCTAATGAACCTACTTTAAGGGTTTGAATAGGAATTTTTAGATAATCGATGGGGCTTGCCGGTGATGCAAAATGCAAAATATAATCTAGCTTACCGGGTACGTTTACATAGGTAGAAACATCATGGTGGCAAAATTCGAAATTTTCTAATTTGAACAAATGTTCAATATTGCGCAAATCGCCGGTAATTAAATTATCCATAGCGATTACGTGGAAATCTTCCCGAATAAATCGGTCGCATAAATGCGATCCTAAAAACCCAGCTGCTCCGGTAATTAATATCCGTTTTCTGCCCATTAGTTTATCAATTTACGACCAATACTATTATAATAAAAGCCTAGGTCGATCATTTTTTGCAAATCGTAGAGGTTGCGGCCATCGAAAACTATTTTATTTTTCAATTTCTGAGCCAATACTTCAAAATCGGGGTTACGAAAAACCGACCATTCAGTAGCAATTAATAAGGCATCGGCATCGTTTAAAGCATCGTAGGCATTTTCCGAGAAACTGATCGTATCGCCTAACAAACGTTTTACATTGGGCATCGCTTCCGGATCAAAGGCCACCACCTGAGCGCCTGCCTTCAACAATTCTTCAATAATATATAAGGCCGGTGCTTCGCGAATATCGTCGGTTCCGGGTTTAAAGGCCAAACCCCAAAGCGCAAACTTTTTACCAGCTAAATTGCCGTCGAAATAATTTTTAACTTTCTCGAAAAGCACTTTTTTCTGTATTTCATTCACCTCCATTACGGAGTTTAATAATTTAAAATCGTACCCAATTTCATCTGCCGATTTGGCCAAAGCCTGTACATCTTTAGGGAAACAAGAACCTCCGTAACCAATGCCAGGGAAAAGAAAACGTTTACCAATGCGGTCATCAGCGCCGATACCTCTACGCACTGCATCTACATCGGCTCCTACCAATTCGCATACGTTGGCAATTTCGTTCATGAACGTAATTTTGGTTGCCAAAAACGAGTTGGCAGCATATTTTGTTAATTCTGATGAACGTTCGTCCATGAAAATAATCGGATTGCCTTGACGCACATAAGGACCGTACAATTCGCTCATAAGTTTTTGTGCACGTTCGCTGGTGGTTCCTACCACAACCCGGTCGGGCTTCATGAAATCGTCAACCGCTACGCCTTCTCTCAAAAATTCGGGATTGGAAACCACATCTACTTCTACCGAAGTATGTTGGGTAAAAATGGCTTTCACTTTATCGGCAGTACCCACGGGCACAGTCGATTTGGTAATAACCACTTTATAATCGGTAATAATGCTGGCAATATCTTTAGCAGCACCTAGCACATAACTTAAATCGGCAGCACCATCGCCACCGGGAGGAGTTGGTAGCGCTAAAAAAATTAATTGAGCATCCGCAACAGCTTCGGCCAAATTGGTGGTAAAACGCAAACGACCTTGTTCTGTATTACGATGCAAAAGTACATCTAAACCAGGCTCATAAATTGGAACCTGGCCACTTCTTAGTTGAGTAACTTTATCTTCGTTAATATCTACACAAGTCACCATATTGCCGGTTTCCGACAAACAGGTGCCAGTAACTAGTCCAACATATCCGGTTCCAACTACAGCTATTTTCATTTCAACTTATTCTTTTGGGCATTAAATAGTAACTTCGACGAAGATACGATTTTTACATGCTTTTACTATATCGCTTCGGCTTG
>CANGZX010000183.1 GCA_947458775.1 Sphingobacteriaceae bacterium
CTTAATAGGTATTTTAAAAATTGAAAATAGGTATTTTAATTAAAATCGACTAAAATTTTACTGCTTTTTAGCAGGCACAAAACTCATCGAAATGGAATTAACGCAATGACGTGTATTTTTATCCGTTAGCCCTTCGCCTAAAAAAACATGGCCTAAGTGACCGCCACATTTGGCACAGGTAATTTCGGTGCGCATGCCATCGGCATCGGTTGTACGTTTTACAGCTCCTTTAATTTCGTCATCAAAACTTGGCCAGCCGCAATGCGAATCAAATTTATCTTCGGAACGGTATAAAGGCGCATTGCAACGGCGACACACGTAGGTGCCCACCTCCTTATTGGCTAAAAGTTTACCCGTATATGGGCGCTCGGTACCTTTATTCAGAATAATGTATTCTTCTTCAGGACTTAATTTATTGTATTCCATTTTTTTAGTTGATTGTGTACCCGTACTCTGCTTTTGCGCACATGCGCTAAGTTGAAAACCAAAACAAAGTAGGGCAATGCTGATATATTTTTTCATAATTTGCTGCATATAAAGTAAAAAACCTATGCAGGTTAAACGGCATAGGTTTTTTTGTATTATAAACTGGGCTTAAAGTTTGCCTATTTTTTTTAATTCTTCGGCCATAGCCACGCCAATTTCTGCAGGTGAAGCTACTACACGAATACCGCATTCGGCCATAATTTTCATTTTAGCAGCTGCCGTATCGTCGGCGCCACCAACAATGGCTCCAGCATGTCCCATTCTACGTCCGGCTGGCGCTGTTTGGCCGGCAATAAAGCCAACAACAGGTTTGGTACCATTGGCTTTAATCCAACGAGCAGCCTCTGCTTCCATACCGCCACCAATTTCACCAATCATAATAATGCCTTCAGTTTCTGGGTCGTTCATTAACAATTCCACAGCTTCTTTGGTTGGTGTACCAATAATTGGGTCGCCACCAATACCAATAGCGGTTGTAATGCCCATGCCCGCCTTTACTACTTGGTCTACGGCTTCGTAGGTTAAGGTACCCGATTTAGATACCACCCCTACTTTTCCTTTTTTAAAGATAAAGCCCGGCATGATACCAATTTTTGCTTCATCGGCTGTAATAATGCCTGGGCAGTTTGGACCAATTAAACGGCAATCTCTATCTGAAATATATTCTTTTACCTGAATCATGTCCTTTGTTGGGATACCTTCAGTAATACAAACAATCACCTTAATTCCAGCTTCAGCAGCTTCCATAATGGCATCTGCAGCAAAAGCTGGGGGTACAAAAATAATCGATACATCGGCACCGGTTTTATCTACCGCATCTTTTACGGTATTAAATACGGGTTTTTCTAAATGTTGCTGACCACCTTTTCCGGGAGTTACACCACCCACCACATTGGTTCCGTAGGCAATCATTTGGGTAGCGTGGTAGGTTCCTTCGTTACCGGTAAAGCCTTGTACAATGACTTTAGAATTTTTATTTACGAGTACGCTCATTTTGTATAGTTAATTGTAGCGCAAAGCTACTAGAAAGCAAGTGAGAATCAAAGTAAGTTCAGAAATAAGACGATTTTTTTATGCGATTGTATTCCTAGCAATCTGCGAAGTAGCTACCCTTTTTTTAAATCGGAAAATTGCAATTGATAGAGGGTTTTATAATAGCCATTCAGCTTTAACAATTCTTGGTGGGTACCCGATTCTTTAATTTCTCCAGCATCGAGCACTATAATTTTATCTGCGTGTTGTATGGTAGATAAACGGTGTGCTATTACTACACAGGTTCTGCCCTTCATGAGCTTTAGCACAGCATCTTGTATCAAAGTTTCGGTGGCCGTATCTACCGAAGAAGTGGCTTCATCTAATACCAAAATAGCTGGATTGTAGACCATGGCTCGTATAAAAGAAAGCAACTGGGCTTGTCCGGTAGAGAGCGTAGCGCCACGTTCCATCACCTGATAATCAAAGCCTCCAGGTAATTTATCAATAAAAGCTTTGGCGCCTACTTGTTCTGCCGCTTGCAACATTTGCTCTTTTGTAATGTTTGGATGGTAGAGGCTGATGTTATTGGCAATGGTATCGGAAAACAAGAATACATCTTGCAATACGGTAGCCACTTTAGCACGCAAATAGCCCAGGTCGTAGCTGCGTATATCTACGCCATCTACTAAAATGCTGCCTTTATTAATTTCGTAAAAACGATTTAATAAATTAATGATGGATGATTTACCTGCACCTGTTGCGCCTACCAAGGCCAGCATTTGCCCGGGTTCTATGCTAAATGAAATATTTTTAAGTACCCAATCCTCGTCTTGGTAGGCAAACCACACCTCTTTAAATTCAATTTTTCCGGTAAATACTGCAGGCGTATAGGTTCCCGAGTTATCGGTACTTTCTTTGGTGTCTAATACCGAAAAAATACGTTCGGCTCCTACCATACCCATTTGCAGCGTATTAAACTTATCGGCTAACTCTCTAATAGGCCTAAACAACATATTAATAAACAACAAAAAAGCTACTATTAAACCCGGACCTGCTTTTTCTACCTTAAAATATTGCAAAATATTGGTTACCTCGGCTTCACCCAAAATGAGTTTCGCTCCGTACCATACCAATAATCCCATAGATAGCGCCGAAATAATTTCTACAACCGGAAAAAAGACCGAGTACGACCAGTTGGAACTGATATGTGCATCGCGGTGTTTGGCATTGATGGTTTTAAACTTCTCAAACTCTTGGCTTTCGCGGCCAAAAAACTGAATGATAGACATGCCCGTAATATGCTCTTGCAAAAAAGTATTTAATTGCGATACTTGTTTTCTAACTTCCTGAAAAGCTGTTTTAATGGCCTCTTTAAATACATAAGTAGCTAGTAAAAGTAAAGGCATGGGCGCCAAAACTACGAGTGTCAATTGCCAGCTATATATAAGCATACAGGTAATAATGGTCACAATTTGAAGTACATCGCCCACAATAGAAATTAAGCCTTCGGAAAAAATATCGGCAATGGTTTCTAAATCAGATACCGTTCGTGTAATTAATTGGCCTATGGGCGTGCGATCAAAATAACGTAAGCGTAAATTAGAAATGTGGGTAAAGATATCCA
>CANGZX010000184.1 GCA_947458775.1 Sphingobacteriaceae bacterium
CGCTCGAATAGATATCTAATTAATAAATAGATTTTATCAAAAAAGCCCCGAAGCATGCTTCGGGGCTTTTTTGATAAAATCTATTTATTAATTAGATATCTATTCGAGCGTATTTCGCATTTTTCTCAATAAACTCTCTACGTGGGGCCACTTCATCGCCCATAAGCATAGAGAAAATATGATCGCATTCTACGGCATTTTCAATGGTTACTTGGCGTAGGGTACGAGTTTCCGGATTCAAGGTGGTTTCCCACAATTGTTCGGCATTCATCTCTCCTAAACCTTTGTAACGTTGTACGTGTACACTATCTTCTTTACCGGCACCTTTTAATTGCTGCACGGCTGTATCCCGTTGCTCATCGTTCCAGGCATAGATTTGATCTTTACCTTTTTTAACTAAATACAAGGGTGGAGCGGCAATGTATACATACCCCATTTCAATTAGCTCCTTCATGTAACGGAAGAAGAACGTTAAGATAAGGGTGGTAATGTGAGAACCATCCACGTCAGCATCCGTCATGATAATAATACGGTGGTAACGCAATTTAACCATATTTAGGGCCTTATTATCCTCTTCGGTACCAATGCTTACGCCCATGGCGGTAAACATGTTTTTAATCTCGTCGTTTTCGTAGATTTTATGCTCCATGGCTTTTTCTACGTTCAATATTTTACCTTTTAGTGGCAAAATGGCTTGAAAATTACGATCGCGACCTTGTTTGGCTGTTCCACCGGCCGAGTCGCCCTCCACCAAGTACAATTCACATGCTGCGGGATCGCTATTCGCACAATCGGCCAATTTACCTGGCAAACCCGAACCGCCCATCACACTCTTGCGTTGCACCATTTCACGGGCTTTACGAGCTGCGGCACGGGCTGTAGCGGCTAAAATTACTTTATTAACAATCATTTTTGCCTCCCGTGGGTTTTCTTCTAGGTAGTTTCCTAAAATCTCTCCCACTGCCACATCTACTGCACCCATAACTTCATTGTTACCCAATTTGGTTTTGGTTTGACCTTCGAATTGAGGCTCGGCTACTTTTACAGAAATTACAGCGGTTAATCCTTCACGGAAGTCATCCCCAGTAATTTCAATTTTCATATTTTTTAATAAACCTGATTTCTCGGCATATGCTTTCAGGGTACGGGTTAATCCTCTACGGAAACCTGCAACGTGCGTACCACCTTCAATGGTGTTGATGTTGTTTACGTAGGAATGCACATTTTCCGCATAGGTATCGTTGTATTGCATGGCTAATTCTACCGGAATACCTTGCTTAATACCTTCTACATAAATTGGTTCGGGAATTAAAGGCTGACGGTTACCATCTAAAAATTGAACAAATTCTTTTAAACCGCCTTCTGAGTGGAATTTTTCGGTTAAAAAGCCATCTTCTACTGCCTCACGTTCGTCGGTTAAACTTAAGCGAATTCCTTTATTTAGGTAAGCCAATTCACGTAAACGAGCCGCTAGGGTATCAAATTTATACTCGGTGGTTAAACTAAATATATCTTGATCTGGCTGAAAATGAACAGTAGTTCCGGTAATGGCAGATTCACCTACTACTTTTACATCGTATTGAGGTACTCCGCATTTGTATTCTTGTTGAAAAATTTTTCCTTCGCGGTGTACCGTTACTTTTAAATCAGTTGATAAGGCATTCACACAAGATACCCCCACCCCGTGCAAACCTCCAGATACTTTGTAGGTATCTTTATCGAATTTACCTCCGGCGTGTAAAACAGTCATAACTACCTCTAAGGCAGATCTATTTTCTTTGGTGTGCAATCCGGTTGGAATACCACGTCCGTTATCTTGTACTGTTATGGAATTATTTTTATGTATGGTAACGAATATATCGCTACAGTATCCAGCCAGGGCTTCATCAATAGAGTTATCTACAACCTCGTAAACCAAATGGTGTAAACCCTTTACTCCGGTATCGCCAATATACATCGACGGGCGTTTTCTTACCGCCTCTAACCCTTCTAAAACCTGAATATTATCGGCCGAATAATTTGATTTGTTTTCCTTTTCTTCGCTCATAATTTATAAAATACTACAAGTATCAAAAATAAGGTTTAATACTGTATCTGAACCATAATGTTGATAAATAATGGCCTTTTTTAACGTGCATTTATTAACATTAGTTAAAGGTTATTAAATAAGCCGATGAAAGTTTATATTTGTGCATTATTGAACAAAATTTAAACATGAAAAAACAACTAATCTACGTATCGATGATTGCTTTAGGCTTGAGCATTTTAGTAGCATCGTGCAGCAAAACAGCACCTCAAACCAGCACAAGTACACAAGCCGGAACTTCAGCCATTGTATATGTAAATTCTGATTCCTTGTTAAGCAAGTACGAATACTTTACAAGCATTAAAGATAAATTCGAGGAAAAATCTAAAAAAGCACAAGCTGATTTAAATGCGAAAGGAACTGCTTTTCAACGTGAAGTGGCTCAATACCAGCAACAGGCAGGTGCTATGAGTGCCGATCAACGTGCAGCCACTGAAGATCGTTTGGCCCGTAAACAACAAGAATTGGCTAGCTATAACCAAAATGCAAGCTCTGCATTAGCCAACGAAGAAGCGGCCGAAAACGAGAAATTGTACGAAAAAGTAGCGGCCTTCTTAAAAGGCTTTGCTAAAGAAAAGGGATACAAAATGGTGTTAACCTACTCTAAAGCTAATCCAACAGTATTATTTGCCGACGAAAGCTTAGACGTTACCAAAGAAGTAGTAGCGGGCTTAAACGAAGCCTACGCTAAAGACAAAAAATAAATTTAAAAACATGTACGTTCAAAACCTCGACATCAGTCGGGGTTTTTTTATGAGCAGAATACAAGCTTGTCATCAATCTCAAAAAAAATAGGAACTAATCCTCTTCAAACCAACCCTCTTGCAATTCGTCAATTTCGCGACGATCTTTTTTGGTTGGACGCCCGCCACACGTTTTGGAGGTATCAGCATGAGAATCAAAGAATTTTTCCAATCATTTGACGTGGACCCAATCAGCGCCAGTCCTTTTCACGGGCCAATCACGCAAGAAATGATTGATTACATGCAGCAACGCAAC
>CANGZX010000185.1 GCA_947458775.1 Sphingobacteriaceae bacterium
CCCCACGTATTAAAGATGCTATTACCACTACTGGTTTTTCATACAATATAGATGCTGCCCTAAGTATGAACTACGAAATAGGCACTCGATTAAAAATAGGTGACTTTTTAGACCTTGAATGTACGGCCTATGCAATGGATTTCGAGAATCAACTAATCCCGGTGTCGGTTTCATCCGGAAATACCAACGCCGCTGGCATTATAAATGGCGGAAAAACCATGCATAAAGGAATAGAAGCTGGTTTTAAACTCGATTTCTCACCTTTATTAGGTACAAAAAACTCCATCATGCTAGAAAGTAATGCCACGTTCCAAAATGCCTATTACAATGCCAACCGCTTTGTACCAGCTAACGGTAGCAGTATCAACGTAAAGGGTTATCAAGTACCCTACTCACCCCGAGTAATGATCAACTCAGCCATAAGCTACAGCCCAGAAAAAGGCATAGGTTTCAAATTGGCAACAAATTACATCAGCTCTCAGTTTTCCGACGAAATAAACAGTATTATCCCAAATGCCAATGGCCGTAGCGGAAAAATAGGAGGTCGTGTAATCACAGATTTTAATCTATTTTATCAAGTACCCAAACGAAAAATTAGTGCGTATATAGCAGCGAAAAATATAGGCAATGTACGTTACATCAGCACCCGCAGGCCCGAAGGAATTCGTGTAGGTTTACCTAGATTGATCACTGCAGGATTAGAAATTTCGCTGTAAGCAACACACAAATTAAAATCATCAAAACTTCCGGCTTTGGGATAATATTCTCATTTTTACCTATCTCAAAGCTCCATTAACTTGAAACCGAGTACCGAACAAGATTCACATTTCGATAACTTAGATAAAATGTCTACTCACGACTTGTTGAGAGGCATGAATCAGGAAGATAAAACTGTTCCCTTAGCGGTAGAAAAGGCTATTCCACAAATAGAAGCCTTAGTAGAAGCCATTGTGCCTCGTATGCAAGCTGGTGGACGTTTATTTTACATTGGGGCAGGCACCAGTGGCCGCTTAGGCGTAGTAGACGCCTCCGAATGCCCACCCACTTACGGCGTGCCATTCGATTTAGTAGTTGGGCTTATTGCCGGTGGAGATAGCGCCATACGTAAAGCCGTAGAATTTGCAGAAGACGATGCCGAACAAGCTTGGAAAGATCTTGCTGCCTATCAACCAAACACAAGCGATACGCTAATTGGCATTGCCGCTTCGGGCCGTACGCCCTATGTTATTGGCGGTTTGCAACAAGCCAATGCGTCTGGCCTTTTAACCGGTTGTGTAGTATGCAATGCCGGTAGCCAGGTAGCTGCCCAAGCACAATTTCCGGTGGAGGTGGTGGTAGGCCCTGAATTTGTAACCGGATCTACCCGCATGAAATCGGGTACGGCACAAAAACTCGTGCTCAACATGATTAGCACCTCCGTAATGATTCGTTTGGGGCGTGTAAAAGGCAATAAAATGGTAGATATGCAGCTTAGCAACCATAAATTGGTGGGCCGAGCAATTGCCATGGTGGTACAAGAATTAGGCGTAAGCGAAGAAAAAGCCAAGCAATTGCTCGATCAATTTGGGAACGTACGTAAAGCCTGCGATGGTTTCAGAAAAAACGGTTAGGCCATGCACGAATTAGAACCCTATTACCGCTGGCGTGACGACTATATTGCTGCTGAAGACCCACGTTCGCCTTTTTACGAAACGGTATATAGCGAATTCACCTACGACAAGCAGATTTACAATTACCTCATCCACCCACAATGGGATTTTTTTGGCTCCCAAACCCTCTACATAAAAGTATTATTTGCCGATTACGATCGCGGTTACGTCATTATTGAACTGATTGGCGAATGGAACGACGCCTTGCATAACGACATCATGTTTTTAAAACGAGAAATTTTAGACCTCATGGTGGACGAAGGCCTCAATAAATTCATGCTCATTGGCGAAAACGTACTTAATTTCCACTCTTCTGACGATTGCTATTACGAAGAATGGTTCCAGGAGGTAGAAGACGGTTGGATAGCCGCCATTAACTTTCGGGAACATGTGATTGATGAGTTTAAACGAAACAACATAGATTATTACCTCAACTTTGGCGGAGAGCTAGATCAACTCCCTTGGCGCAATCTCAAGCCGATTCAGTTGTTTAAAAAAGTAGAAGAACTGCTTACAAAACGTTTGAATTAACCTCCTTTTACCAAATTAAATTTTGCAAAGTTCTTATCTAGCCAATCAATCGAAATAATATTCCGGTTTTTTGGATTATTGGCATAAAAATATCATTTTTGTGGTGCTTATAAAGAAAGACGGAGGGACTAGACCCTGCGAAGTCTTAGCAACCTGTGCTAACAAGGTGCTACATTCTATCCCGATGGGAACAGATAAGTCAACGTCTAACAGACCGCTTCTCTTTACAAGCCAATAAACAGATGAATTTAAGAGAGATATTACATACACGTATTTTAGTAATTGATGGCGCCATGGGCACCATGATTCAACGCTATCAATTAACCGAAACCGATTTTCGCGGTGAGCGCTTTGCCAAACACCCCTGCGATTTAAAAGGCAATAACGACTTGCTAAATATCACTCGTCCCGATGTGGTAAAAGCCATACATGCCGAATATTTAACTGCCGGTGCCGATATTATTGAAACCAATACCTTCAGTACGCAACGCATTTCTCTGGCCGATTATCAATTGGAACCCTTGGCTTACGAGTTGAGTTACGAAGGCGCCAAAATAGCTCGAGAAGTTGCGAATACATTTACCAAACAAAATCCCAGCAAACCTCGTTTTGTGGCTGGAGCCATTGGGCCTACCAACCGCACCGCATCCATGTCGCCCGATGTAAACGACCCCAGCTATCGGGCTGTAACTTTCGATGATTTGGTAGACGCTTATTACGAGCAAGTAAAAGGCCTAGTAGATGGCGGTGTAGATGCCTTGCTCATTGAAACCATTTTTGATACGCTAAACGCTAAAGCAGCCATTTTTGCCATCAAAAAATATGAAGACGTATTAAAAGCTGCTGGCAAACTCCAAGAAGAGCGCTTAGAAATTATGATTTCGGGCACCATTACCGATGCCA
>CANGZX010000186.1 GCA_947458775.1 Sphingobacteriaceae bacterium
TAGTTGCACTTTATCTTCGAAAGTGCGAATGACATCGTAGCTAGAGCGGTAGTAACTAGTACCATTAATCACGAAATCAGGATCGTATGACATATAGGCTGTAACGTATGGAATGTGTGAAATGGCCGATCCCCAATTCACTCTGCTTTGCTGATTTATATAGGCCACCTGTGCGCCAAAATCATAAATTTCGCCGTTTACAGCTGCAGTAGCATAAATTTGATCTCTACCTAAAATATCAGAAAAAATGCCCTGCACGCCACTAGAAAGACCTGTGCCAAAGCGACCAACCGATGCACCAATGCCATTACTTGATAAATAATCTAGTTTAAACTTAGATTTAAAAGGAATGGGTTTGATGCTTTTGTCGGAAATTTCTTCGAAACGCTCAAAATTATCGAGGTTGGCATTAATTACATTTACTCCCGCAGACTTTGCAGGGGGTAAAATAGCCGCACTGAAGTCTAGTGCTTGCGGATCTACTTGTATTGGCTTAAAATCGCTTACATTGGCGCTATAAATTTTATATTTCTGTGCTCTGTAATAATTATAAATAATTTTATCGGTTCTAGACACACTTAGTGCTGGAGCATATTCAGTTATGCCGCTTATACCTGTAAAATAATCGGTTAGGCGTTCTACCACGCCGTTGTTTAAAGTATAGCGATAAAGGTTTCTAAAGCCATCGCGGTTAGATAAAAAGTACAATTGTTCATCATTTGCCGAAAAATGAGGATTTAGATTATTGGCCCCATTGAATACGTCAATATCGGTTACTTTTTGTGTTTCTAGATCTAAAATGGCTAGGTTAAAGGTAATGTCGATACTTACATTTTTTGAATTAAACGTACTCCTATCGCTACTAAACACAATTTTTTTACCATTGCTAGAAAAGGCAGGTTGATAATCGGAAAAGAGGTCGTTTGTAAGTGCACGTACTTTTTTTGTTTGGAGATTAAACAAATAAATATCGCTTTGTCCGTTTTTTAAACCCGAAAAGGCAATACTTAATCCATCTGGCGACCAAGCAAGATTTCCAAACTCTTCTACCTCACCCATAGATTCGGTGGCAAGCGTTTTCCCATTTTGCACATCAACAATAAACAATTTATTTCGTCCTTCAGCAAAGGCACTGAATGCAAAACGTTTGCTGTCTGGCGACCAAGCCCCAGCCGATTCGATGAAGTTAAACTCATCGATATGGGAGTTTTTAATTTTAGAGCTTAGTTTTCTGATAATTTTACCTGTTTCGGCATCAGCCAAAAACAAATCGATACTAAAAAGCTCTTTTTCAGATAAAAACGCAATAAATTTTCCATTTGGCGATACAGCTGGCGCCACATTCATCTCCCCAGCATTTTTATCGTCGAGTAGTAGCTTTCCGATAGGCGTTTGAGTCGTATCTTTTAAAAATGGTTTATACGTATTTTCAATACTGGTTTTCCAGAGGGCTGATAGTGTTTTTTCGCTATAGCCAAAGGTTTTTTCGATTGCTCTTTCATAGCCTAACCTGGAGGTAGCTTTAAATAAAGGAACAATAACGGTATCGCCATAGGTAGAGCCAATGTACGACCAAAAGGCTTGCCCATAGCGGTAGGGGAAGTATTTATTGCTTGTGGTTAGGTCTTTTAACGATGGAATATCTTTATTTAAGTAGGCATCCCGCATCCACATGGCGGTAAAGGCATCTACTTTTCCTACCGATAAGTATTCGGCCATACCCTCTACCATCCATAAAGGCAGGTTGCCAATATTTTCAAGATTTGTCGTATCGCCTTCAAGTAAACTGTGGTATTGGAATGCGTGCACCAACTCGTGACCCAATACATGCCTAGTTTGTTGATTTAATTGTGTAATAGGCATTACTACCCTATTTTTTAAACCCTCGGTTACCCCACCAGTACCTACGCCAATATCACCGTCGATGGCGGTTGTTTGTTGAAACTCGGGTGCATTGTTGTATAAAATGAAGGGATTTTTTTTAAGAAAAGTATCTCTAAAAGCCTGTTGATGAAGGGTGTACCATGTTTCACTTTCTTTAGCAAATCGTTTTACTAGGCTATCATTTTGCATGTAGTAGTACAAATCGAAATGGGGCGTTTGGTACACCTTAAATTTTAAGTTTTTATAGCGAACCTTGTTTTGTCCAAAATATTGAGCATTTACATTCCCCGAAAGGAAAATTAATGTGAGGAGGACGAATACTGTATATACGTTAAATCGTTTCACTGGAGTTTGATTTAGGTGATTAACTATGCTGTTTGATCTTTAATTGCGTTTTTGGTTTAATAGCTACTATCTCTTGAATGATATGAACTGTGCCAGCGGTATTTTCTTCGCCCGAAGAAGGAATTTCTTCGGGAGTGGTAATTAATGTATCGCCAGTTGTGCTATCGGTTTTAGTGCTATCGGCAACAATACGTGGCGATTCACATTGGTAAGACCGCGTAATGGGTACCGTAGCTTTTGGAAAAGTGCCAAAAGTAATACCCGTAGCAGGGTCATTTAATACCTTTTCCATAAACTTACCATAAATAGGTAGGGCAGTTCTAGAGCCTTCACCTGTTTCAGAAGTTTTAAAGTGAATGCTGCGATCGTCGCAGCCAACCCAAATACCTGTTACTAAATCTTTGCTAATACCCATATACCAGCCATCTACATAATCGGAAGAGGTGCCGGTTTTTCCACCAATTTGGTTTCCTTTCTTCCACAGATCCCATTCCCAAAGCGCTTGGGAAGTGCCACCTGGTTCTTCCATACCACCTCTAAACATGTACAACATTAACCAGGCAATCTCTTCAGTTAATACCCGCTCTTGTTTAGCCGTGAATTTGGCTAGGGTATTCCCATCGTTGTCGGTTATTTTTTCTACCAAAATAGGGTCGGTTTTTACCCCTTTATTTAAAAAAGTACCATAAGCACGTACCATTTCATATACCGATACATCATTGGCGCCCAAACTTACCGAGGGAACAGATTTTAAAGGGCTTTCGATACCGCATTTATAGGCATTTTTTACAATGTTATCCCAACCTACTTTTTCGGTTATTTGTGCGGTAATGGAGTTTACCGAA
>CANGZX010000187.1 GCA_947458775.1 Sphingobacteriaceae bacterium
CTCCCATTTGGCTCTTAAATTACCTAATGATAAAACCTGCTCTGTAGAGCCATCTATTTGTTGGCCATTTACATCAACGGTGGCTATCAGATTATCTACTTTATGGTAGGGTGCATACATGGCCGCCTCCCAAATTTGGCCTTCTTGCAATTCGCCATCGCCGTGTAAACTGTATACCAAAGAAGTGTCTTTATTTAGCTTTTTAGTAAGTGCGGCACCAATAGCTACCGAAAGGCCTTGGCCAAGCGACCCTGATGCTATACGTACTCCTGGTAGGTGTTCGTGGGTGGTTGGATGCCCTTGAAGGCGTGTATTTAATTTACGGAAAGTGGCTAGTTCTTTTACATCAAAATAGCCGGAACGGGCCAGCACGCTGTAAAAAACTGGCGAAATATGTCCGTTTGATAAAAAGAAAAGGTCTTCATTCTTGCCATCCATACTAAAATTGGTATGGTGTTTTAGGGTATCGAAATAAAGTGCTACCAGAAAGTCGGCACAGCCTAATGAGCCTCCCGGATGTCCGGATTGGCAGGCGTGTACCATGCGTAAAATATCTCTGCGTACTTGGCTGGCAATTTGGGTTAAGCGAAGGGTATCTGTGGCCATAAGTGGTTTGTTCTTAGGGACAAAATTAACCCAATGCTTTGGGTATTTGTGGCCTAAGTTTTACACATCTAGCCTTTTTTATTCACATAGTTAGCCGAGCAAATCGAGTACTTGTTGGCTTGCTCTACTGGTCTCAACCTTTTCTATGATATGGGCAATTTTTCCTTCGGCATTAATGATGAAGGTTTTACGTGCGGTGCCCATATAAACTTTGCCATACATGCTTTTTTCTACCCAAACACCGTATGCTTCTACAAGTTTTTTATCGGTGTCTGCTAGTAAAGTAAAGGGCAGTTGAAATTTTCCAATAAATTTAGTATGCGATTTTTCATCGTCGGTGCTTACCCCTAGTACAACCAAGCCTTTGTCTTGTAGCATTTGGTAATTGTCTCTAAAGTCGCAGGCCTCTGCCGTACAACCGGGTGTGGCATCTTTTGGGTAAAAATAAAGTATTACTGTTTTTCCTAAAAAATCACTTAATGAAACCTGATTTCCATGTTGATCGTTTACGCTAAAAGCCGGAGCGATATCGCCTTGTTTTACTGTTGCCATAATTATCTAATAAATGTTGTTTTAAAGGTAGATTTATTTTCTTTTTTATCGGTTATTTCGAGTTCTAATTGGTGTTCACCAGCTTTTGTGCCTTCATCAAATGTGTGCCACAGCGTGCCTGTTTTTTGGTCGTACTCAAACAATACCCATTGTCCATCAATTGTACCATTAAACTTTCCAATGCCCGAAAGTTGGTCTGCAATTTTAAAAACTAGCTTCGTTTTTTCTGTCATTATTTTGTTTTTACTGAGCGTAATGGGTGTTATAGTTGGTGCTACGGAATCTATTGTAACGTAAAAAGTGCCAAATGATTTTACTTTAGCATTTACCCACCCATTTTGGTAGCTACTTTCATAGCTAGTTCCTTTGGTATCTTTTATCAGTGTTTTAGCTTGTAATTTTTCGGGTATAGGTCCATCAACTTTAATGCTTAGTGTATAGGCTTGGTGTATGGGTGTGCTTGCTCTATAAATGCGGTGTTGTTGCGAATAACTGCCTGCAAGTTTGGCTGTAGCGGCATACTCAAAACCAATATCGTTGTACAAGGTACCTTTTGGTAAGCTTAGTTGAACTGCCGCATTGCTAAAACTATTGTCTTGGCTGGCGTAAAATATATTTTCTTTAGCCAGTACTTTCTGTATACTGCTTGTTGGGTCTCTTTGTACCTTAAAACTAAGCGTGCTGCTGTTACCTGCCACATCGGTAATGGTATAGCGTATTTGATGTATGCGGTCATCCTTTAGTTGTATATGCCCATTGTTTTCTCCATAAATTTGCAATGGGTTGCCTGGGTCTACAAAACTTTTGTGTATAGAAATTCCCGAGGTTTTTAGTGCAAAATAATCGAGGTGACTGTTTATGGCTTTGGTATGATCGAAGCTGAACCGTTCCCAGCTAGCGGTGTAAATTACCTGTTCATCTAGACTTAATTCTATGGAATACAGCCCGTGAAAAGCACCTTGAGGGCTCGTTCTATCTAGTGCTATTATTCCTAATCCAGCATCGGCTGGGAGTAATATAGTTTTCGGCGTATTCAGAATATATTCGCCTTTACTAGCTACTAGAGGCAGTGCTTTTTTGCTCGTTTTTTCAGAGAAAGGGAGGCCATTTAAGGCATACACATACAGCGTTTTAAATTCTGGATTCACCTTATCTGGAATAGTTAAACCAAAGAGCTGAGGATTGATTATTTCTTCTGTTTGTGTATCACGAAGTTCGAAATGTAGGTGTGGTCCGCCAGAGCTTCCTGTATTTCCAGACCAGCCAATAACTTGTCCTTTTTTTACTACAATTTGGCTCGAATCTAGGGGGAAGTCTACTTCAAATTGTTTTAAATTGTATTGAGCACTTTTTACTTTTTGTGCTAAGCTGGGGGCATAGGCGCTAAGGTGTGCGTATACACTGGTGTAACCATTGGGGTGGTTTATATAGAAAGCTTGCCCAAAACCACCAATTTGTACCCGTAAACGAGCTATGTAGCCATCGGAAACAGCAAATATGGGATAACCCTCTCGTTGGTTGGTTCTAAAATCCATTCCCGAATGAAAATGATTGGGGCGCAAATCTCCAAAGCTACCGGCTATAGATGGGACTAAATCAAGTGGGTATCTAAAATCTTCTTTTGGGTATGTATTGGCTTTATAGGGTTGTGCTTGCGTATATACGAACGAAAAACAAAGTAGAAAAAGAAAACTAAGCCGCATTATTTAATGTGAAAATTTAGTAATTTTTCTTCTCCAAGGTATCCTTCTAGATGATCGCCTATATTTACTTTACCTACGCCTTTGGGTGTTCCGGTAAAGAGTAAATCGCCTTTTCTTAGGGTGATGTATTGCGATACAAAGGCAATAATTCGATCGAAGCTGAATAGTAAATCACGGGTATTCCCTGTTTGTACCATTTGTC
>CANGZX010000188.1 GCA_947458775.1 Sphingobacteriaceae bacterium
GTTCGGGCCATTTCTAAATGTTGTTCTTGGTCTTTACCAACGGGCACTTTAGTGGCTTTATGGATTAAAATATCGGCCGCCATTAAAACGGGGTACGTTAATAAACCCGCATTTACATTATCGGGTTGGGCACGTACTTTGTCTTTAAACGAGGTACTGCGTTCCAATTCGCCTAAATAGGCGTTCATGTTTAGGTATAAATAAAGTTCGGCAATTTCGGGAACAGCTGACTGTACATAAAGTGTTGCTTTTTCTGGATCTAAACCGGCCGCTAAATATTCTACCAATACTTGTTTTACGTTTCCGTGCAAGTCATCGGGCGTAGGGTGAGTGGTTAGCGAATGATAATCGGCAATAAAGAAAAAGCAATTGTAATCGTGCTGCATGCGCACAAAATTTTGCACAGCACCATAATAATTTCCTAAATGAAGCTTTCCGGTACTTCGAATACCACTAACAACAGTTTCCATAACACACGAAAGTAAGTATTTTTTCTATTTTTGAGGATGATGATTCGATTTTTGAAACGCATTCATGCTTGTTGGTATATTTTTTCGGTGGTATTTAGCTTTCTGTTATTCTCCCCATTTTTCTATTATTATTCCAGAAAACCAAGCAGATATCTCACTTTAAATTGGTTTAGAAAAGGTTTTGCTTTTTTAAGTTCTGCTTTAGCCGGGGTGTTTTACAAGCATGTTTATGAAACAAGTATTGTTTGGGATAAACCCTATATTGTATGTGCCAACCATACATCAAACTTAGATATTGCAGCTATTACCGGTATAATGCATGGTAATTTTGCTTTTTTGGGTAAAGAAGAATTGCTTCGAAATCCTGTATTGAGTATATTTTTTAAAACCATAGATATACCGGTAAATAGAGAAAGTAAAATTGCTTCGTTTAGAGCTTTTAAAAAAGCGGATGAATATCTTCAAGATGGATTAAGCTTGGTTATTTTTCCGGAAGGAAAAATTGGGTATGAATATCCACCTATTTTGCATCCTTTTAAAAATGGGCCCTTTCGTTTGGCCATTGATCGTGGCATTCCTATTATCCCTGTAACCATCGATAGTTTATGGGAATTGATGTGGGACGATGGATTTGTACATGGAAGCAAGCCGGGTGTACGAACCCTATTTGTACATGCACCGATAGAAACTACCGGAATGACTGCCGATGATGCCGATACGCTGAAAGAATTGGTTTATGCAAAATTGCAAGAAAATTCCTTCATAAAATCATAAGCAATTGTAACAAATAGCGCTATGGTGCTGTCTTAACAATAAAAAAACAACCATGTCAAAAGAAGATTTAATTCTGATTACCGATATAGGCCGTAAATACGTAATTGGTGCAGAAACCATTCACGCTTTAAAATCGGTTACCTTAACCATTAAAAAGGGAGAATTTGTAGCCTTAATGGGTCCTTCTGGTTCTGGTAAATCTACCTTGATGAATATTTTAGGTTGTTTAGATACGCCCACCAAAGGTGAATATATCTTAAACGGCATCAATGTTAGCGAAATGAGCGATAGTGAGTTGGCCGAGGTGCGAAATCAAGAAATAGGATTCGTTTTCCAAACCTTTAACTTATTGCCACGTTCATCTGCTAAAGAGAATGTAGCCTTGCCTCTGGTATATGCCGGGGTAAAAAAAGAAGATCGGGATAAACGTGCCATTAAAGCACTAGAAAATGTGGGTTTAGGCAATCGGGTAGATCATAAACCAAACGAACTTTCGGGTGGACAGCGCCAACGTGTGGCTGTTGCTCGTGCTTTAATTAATAATCCATCTATCATTTTGGCCGATGAGCCTACTGGAAATTTAGATTCTAAAACATCAGTAGAAATAATGGCTTTAATTGAAGATATTCATGCCAAAGGGAATACTATTATTTTGGTTACCCACGAAGAAGATATTGCCAAACATGCACACCGAATAGTGCGTATGCGTGATGGTTTAATTGAAAGCGATACACTCAATAAAAAAATTACCTCGGTAAAGGACCGATTGAAAGAACTAGCCGAATAAAAAAAGCCCCCCGAATTTCGGGGGGCTTTTTTTATTATTAACAACTTTAAATTAAAACAAAGGTTCTTCATCCATATCGTCCATTCTCGATGGCTTGATGATAAAATTATTAGGTTTCTCAAAACTCTGCGAAGGGGCAATACCCGCCATTGGGTCTGTGGTACCGAAGCCTGTTCCACTACTATAATCATCTTCTAAATCAACAAATTTCACATACTTGCCTACAAAACGCAATGGAACGGTACCCGTTTCACCGTTACGGTGTTTGGCTATAATTACTTCACCAATACCAATGTTCGAGCGGCCTTGTTCGTCTTCTTCTAAACCATAGTACTCGGGACGGTATAAAAATAATACCATATCAGCATCTTGCTCAATAGAGCCCGATTCGCGTAAATCGGAAAGCATGGGTCTTTTGCTGCCTCCAGGCCGGTTTTCTACAGCACGGCTCAATTGCGATAGGGCAATTACGGGTACATTTAATTCTTTAGCCACCGATTTAAGTGCTCTAGAAATGCTACCAATCTCTTGCTCACGGTTTCCATTTTTTCCATCACCTTTACCATGCATCAATTGCAAATAATCTACAATAATCATTTGGATATCGTACTGCGCTTTGAGGCGACGGCATTTGGCTCTAAACTCAAAAATATTAAGTGCTGGCGTATCGTCAATAAACAGTGGAGCTTCGGTTAATTTACCAATTTTAGAGTGCAATTGCTGCCATTCCCATTCGGCCAAATTTCCTTTTCTAATTTTTTCTTGTTCAATTTCAGTTTCGCCCAAAATTAAACGATTGGTTAATTGCAGCGACGACATTTCTAACGAAAATACCACCACCGGTTTGTTAAACTGAACGGCTGCATTTCTAGCACAGCTCAATACAAAAGCCGTTTTACCCATGGCAGGGCGTGCCGCAATAATTACCAAATCAGATGGTTGCCAACCCGATGTTATTTTATCTAAAGCGGTAAAACCAGAGGGTACACCAGTAAGCCCATCTACTTTATCTTTTAGTTTTTCA
>CANGZX010000189.1 GCA_947458775.1 Sphingobacteriaceae bacterium
ACTGACGAAAAACATGATTTACCAATCTACAGATACTCTTAGCTATTACCCCGACTCTGTTTACAGCATTCACAAAAAGCAAGCGGTACGCATACTAGGAACTACGTTTTACACTATAGATGGGAAATTTAACTAAGTTTATTGGTTAGTTACGTTTTGCAGGTGCGAACGAGCTTCCTCTAATTGAGTGGCAATATCTTTGCGGCCAGGGTTGGCCTCTAAAACCTTCTGAAAATCAATAATACAAGCTTTTAAGGCCTCCATGGCTCTGGGCTTATCGTACAAACGAGGAATTTTTTGCGCTTTTAATACACCATAATCGTGGTAGGCAATGGCTCTATTTTGATAGTATTTTAAATCATCACTATTCAAATCAATAGCTCTACTGAAATCTCTAATGGCCGATAGCAATAATTTTTCTCTCTCCGAATTGGCAATACTAGGAGTATAATTAGCCATAAAACTTCGGGCTTTACCACGATAATAATAAGCCGAAGTTTCACTTGGCTTTAATGAAATTAGTTTCCCAAAAGCAGCCACAGATTTTTTATAATCTTCGGCATGGTAATACGAATAACCCAACATGTATAAGGCATTTAAATTGGTAGAATCTGCAACCATAGCCTTTTCTAGTTGTACCACCGCTAACTTAAAATTACCATCTAAAAGTGCCTTTTTGCCTAATTCTTGATAAGAATCTTGTGCAAAAACCCGAGCACCTAAAAGCATTAAAAAAAGAATGGTAAAACGGAATACGTTCTTCATTGACTGTTTTTATGACATCTGGCTGTTTACCAAAACATAGGTAAAAATAACAAATTAAGACAAGCTCTAATTCATTCGTGCAATTATTTTAATTTGATGTGATGATTCCCATGCCATTTTCTGCCTTTTTAGCATAATATATAGAGATAGACGTATCTTAGTGGGCCTATACTAAGGTAAATTACCCATTGGCATAGCGCTTGCTTAATACTCAGTCCGCCTTAGTGGGCGGATAAGTAACCATTTTAATGCCAAATTGACGCAAAGGAATTTATGAGTAACCACAATCCATACGATTTTAACAATGCCATGCCGCTAATCAATGAAGATACGGAGTTCTTCCCCCTCATGTCGCAAGAAGATGAGGAAGAAATGAACAAGGAGGCAACACCCGATGTATTAGCCATTTTACCGCTCAGAAACACCGTACTGTTTCCGGGAGTGGTAATTCCTATAACCATTGGTCGCGATAAATCGATTAAATTGGTAAAAGATGCCTATAAAGGCGATCGTATTATTGGAGTGGTTTCGCAACGTGATGTGGCTATTGAAGATCCTACGTTTGAACAGTTGAATACCATTGGTACCGTAGCGCTCATTATTAAAATGCTACAAATGCCCGATGGCAGCACCACCGTTATTATTCAAGGTAAGCAACGCTTTAGCTTGAAAGAAGAAATTCAATCGGAGCCCTATATCAAGGCAAGTATTACAAAATTTGAAGAAATAAAACCCAAAGTTACTGCAGAATTTAAGGCCATAATGGCCAATATTAAGGAGATGGCGATGCAAATTATTCAGCTATCGCCAAATATACCAAGCGAAGCAGCCATAGCGATTAAAAATATTGAGAGCCCTTCGTTTTTAATCAATTTCATTTCTTCTAACATGAATGCCGATGTAGCCGACAAACAAAGCATGTTAGAAGTAGCCAAGTTGAGAGAACGGGCACAAATGGTCATGGAGCATTTAACGCAAGAACTACAAATGCTCGAATTGCGCAACCAAATACAATCGAAGGTGCGCACCGATTTAGACAAACAACAACGCGAATATTACCTCAACCAGCAATTAAAAACCATTCAAGAAGAATTGGGAGGCAACTCTCCAGACTTAGAATTAGAAAATCTGAATAAACGAGCAGCCGAAAAAAAGTGGACTAAAGAAGTTGCGGAACATTTCAAAAAAGAATCGGACAAATTGGCTCGAATGAACCCGGCAGCAGCCGATTATTCGGTGCAAATTAATTACTTAGAGTTATTACTCGATTTGCCTTGGAGCGAATTTACCAAAGATAATTTCGACCTAAAAAGAGCACAAAAAATATTAAATAAAGACCACTACGGACTGGATAAAGTAAAGCAACGCATTATTGAATATTTAGCTGTTTTAAAGCTAAAACACAATATGAAAGCACCAATTTTATGTTTAGTAGGTCCTCCGGGAGTAGGTAAAACTTCCTTGGGTAAATCTATTGCCAAATCATTAGGCCGTAAATATGTGCGCATGGCTTTGGGTGGCATTCGCGATGAAGCCGAAATTCGTGGCCATCGAAAAACGTACATAGGCGCCATGCCGGGCAGAATTATGCAATCTTTGAAAAAAGCTGGCGCTACCAACCCCGTATTTGTATTAGACGAAATTGACAAAGTAGGTACCGATTTTAGAGGCGACCCTTCTTCGGCACTCTTAGAAGTACTAGATCCGGAGCAAAACAATGCTTTTTACGATCACTACGTTGAGGTAGACTACGATCTTTCGAACATATTATTTATTGCCACAGCCAACAGCTTAAGTACCATTCATCCGGCCTTGCTAGATCGTATGGAAATTATTGAAGTAAATGGCTATACCATTGAAGAAAAAATGGAGATTGCTAAACGCCATCTCCTGCCTAAACAATTAGAACAACACGGTATACAGGCAAAAGATATTACCTTAAAACCAGCCATTATTGAAAAGGTAATTGAAGAATATACCCGTGAATCAGGCGTGCGGGGATTGGAGAAAAAAATTGGCTCTTTGGTACGTGGTGTTGCTACCAAAATAGCCATGGAAGAACCCAATGAGCCTCTTTTAACAAAAACCGAGGTAGAAAAAATATTGGGCGCCCCTATTTTCGATAAAGATTTATACGAAGGAAACGAGGTAGCCGGTGTAGTAACCGGCTTGGCTTGGACATCGGTGGGTGGCGATATTTTATTTATTGAAGCAAGCCTAAGTCCGGGTAAAGGCAAACTAACCCTAACCGGCAATTTAGGCGATGTGATGAAA